>NZ_BALG01000024.1 GCF_000315235.1 Paenibacillus popilliae ATCC 14706
AAGTGCAGCAATGCATGGAGCTGACCAATACTAATCGGTCGAGGGCTTATCCTAAGGAAGATGGTTTGATGATTTTACTTTCGCATTCAGTTTTTAAGGTACAAGGTCTTGATATGCGTATGTGAATCGCGTATAATACGGTGGGTAGGTATTTTACATGCAATGTGGAGAGGTACCCAAGAGGCCGAAGGGGGCGCTTTGCTAAAGCGTTAGGGTGTAACAGCCGCGAGGGTTCGAATCCCTCTCTCTCCGCCACAGTGATTTACAACCTTATTTATATGGCGGCGTAGCTCAGCTGGCTAGAGCGTACGGTTCATACCCGTGAGGTCGGGGGTTCGATCCCCTCCGCCGCTACCAATACCATAAGGACGCTTAGCTCAGCTGGGAGAGCATCTGCCTTACAAGCAGAGGGTCGGCGGTTCGATCCCGTCAGCGTCCACCATATTTCGCCGGTGTAGCTCAGTTGGTAGAGCGGCTGACTTGTAATCAGTAGGTCGTGGGTTCGACTCCTATCGCCGGCACCATGTAACCAAGGAGCTGTGGTGTAGAGGCCTAACATGCCTGCCTGTCACGCAGGAGAACGCGGGTTCGAATCCCGTCAGCTCCGCCATTTTAACTTTCGTGAGAGTGGCAACGCATTATGTGCACCACTTTATTTTTTTTTGGATAAGTCGCACATGGCTCGGTAGCTCAGTCGGTAGAGCAGAGGACTGAAAATCCTCGTGTCGGCGGTTCGATTCCGTCCCGAGCCACCATGAAGCACATGGAGGATTAGCGAAGTGGCCAAACGCAGCAGACTGTAAATCTGTTCCCTTACGGGTTCGGTGGTTCGAATCCATCATCCTCCACCATTTATAAGAGCCATTAGCTCAGTTGGTAGAGCACCTGACTTTTAATCAGGGTGTCGAAGGTTCGAGTCCTTCATGGCTCACCAGTTTCTAAATTCAAGACTTCAGTAAATGAACTGAAGTTTTTTTTCGGCCGGGCTTGATCTTATCAAGCCCGGCCTTTTTGCGATTGGCATGCGGAGAGGGAAGGCTTGCTTCTCTCTTACCACCAGTTCCATACGCTGCGAAAGCAGGAGAAACTGCCGCTTGTGCACGGGCATCGTGCGGAATCAGGCGTTGATGGCTCACTCCTTCGTATGCGACATCCGACGATATACCGGCTGCTTTTCCGCTTATGAAGACGGACTGTCAGATATGATACAATGGGGACAATAAAGAAAAATAAGACGGTTGGAGAGATTCAGTATGGATAAGCGAGCGTTGCAGCAGCAAATCGAACATATATTGGATGCCTCTCTGGAGAAGCTGTCCGTGCCTTCATCGACATGGAGGGAATGGACGGGAGGAGATGCACTGGCGAACGGCCAGTCGGCTGTCTTGGCGAAGCAGGGGAACGCCTGGTATATGCTATGGAAGCCGGGAACGGCGGCGACGGAAGTATTGAAGCTGGAAGGCCGGGAGCTTGCCGGACAGGAGCAGCAATGGCTTCAGCTTATTTTGCGGATGGAGCACCGTCCGAAGCCTTCACTGGCCGCGGCGCTTATCAACGACGAGCAGCAGGCTTACTTGTTCGGGCAATGGATTGCGGAGCGGGTGAAGGAAGGCGAGTCGAATGCGGAAGTGCCGGACAGCTTTTCCTGGAAAAATAAGCTGTTCATTCAGGTTGTGCCGTTCCTGCTCGTGGTCGAGCATGCCCACCAGGAGGCGTCTGCCTATCAAGTATTGTACAAATTGCTCTGCTCCTACTTCGGCGTCGAGGTCAATCTCATTTCGCTGTCGGATAAGGAATGGCTTATTCTGTGCCCCGAGCAGTTGACCCACTTCGGCTCCGGAGAAGACGAGAGCGAAGAGCGCGAGACGATGGAAGAGCTGCTCACGTCCTACTGTCTCGGACTCTATGAGCTGTTATCGAGCGAATGGGTCGGAGAGTGCCATCTGACCATCGGATACCCGTTCATGCCGGTTAAGGGCATTCCGGGCATCGTATCCCAATTAAGGGAGACGCTGTATTTGGGATGGGCCTTTCACGTGAGCAGCAATATTCATCTGCCCTGGGGGATGCATCTGGAGCGGCTGGTCAATAGCATTCCCGACGAGGTGCGGAAGCAGTTCCTGCAGCGGGTTGTCACGAAGGAGGACAGCTTTGCCGATTCGGAGACGATGGCGACACTGCAGCATTTTTTCCACTTCGACTGCAGCGTGAGCGAGACCGCCAAGCGGATGTACATCCATCGCAATACCCTTTTGTACCGATTGGATAAAATCAAGCACGAAACCGGGCTCGATGTACGCAAATTTTCCGACGCGGTTATAGTGAAGCTGATATTGCTATTGTATAAAGTAACAAAATAAGACGATTGTTTTTTGTGCATATTGTGTATAGTTATTTGTACAGGGCTCCGATACAATAAGAGTAACCGATTTCAGGAATACATGTATTAAGGGGGAAACGCACATGGCAGGCGTTCGCTTAGAGCATATTTACAAAAAGTACCCGGGATCCGATAATGCAACCGTAAAAGATGTTAACCTCGATATTCAGGACAAAGAGTTTCTCGTATTGGTTGGTCCATCCGGTTGCGGTAAATCTACAACGCTTCGAATGATTGCAGGACTGGAAGAAATCTCAGACGGGAAATTGTACATTGGCGACCGCCTTGTTAATGACGTGGCTCCAAAAGACCGTGACATCGCGATGGTGTTCCAATCCTACGCGTTGTATCCGCACATGAATGTATATCAAAACATGGCGTTCGGTTTGAAATTGCGTAAATTCAAAAAAGAAGACATCGACAAGCGCGTGCGCGAAGCAGCTCGCATCCTCGACATCGAGCATTTGCTGGATCGCAAGCCGAAGGCATTGTCCGGCGGTCAGCGTCAGCGTGTCGCTCTCGGCCGTGCAATCGTTCGTGAACCACAAGTGTTCCTGATGGACGAACCGCTTTCCAACCTGGACGCGAAGCTTCGTGGACAGATGCGCTCCGAGATTACAAAATTGTCGAAGCGTCTGCAAACGACAGTTATCTATGTAACGCACGACCAGATCGAGGCGATGACGATGGGCGATCGGATCGTCGTTATGAAGGATGGCATCATTCAACAAGCGGCAGCACCTGACGTGCTCTACAACAACCCAGTCAACATGTTCGTTGCAGGCTTCATCGGTTCCCCTACGATGAACTTCATCAAGGGCTCTCTCGTGGAAGAGAACGGCACTGCCCGCTTCAGAGCGACAGGTCTGGACGTTGCCGTGCCTGCAGGCAAGGCTCAAGTGCTGAAGGAAAAAGGTTATCTCGGCAAAGAAGTCATTCTGGGCGTTCGTTCAGAGGACATTCATGAAGAGCCTGTCTTCCTGGAAGCTTCGCCGAATACGGTGTTTACCGGATCGATCGAAGTTACGGAGAACATGGGTCATGAAATGTTCCTGTACCTGACCGGTATTGGTGCCGAGACGGTTATCGCGCGTGTAGACGGCCGCTCTAACTCGAGAGAAGGCCAGAACGTCAAGCTTGCTATCGATATGAACAAAGTGCATGTTTTCGATACCGAGTCCGAATTGAATGTATTCGAAAACTAAGTCGGTATAAAGGAAAAGCGGAGGTTTCCATCTGGGAGCCTCCGCTTTTAGTATATCTTGGTGAAAGCATTTCCGTAACGACCGATCCAGCAAAAGGTAAAGATAGGGCATGCCGATATAAGATAGGAAAGGTGGGCTGCATTCGTCAGCATGTGGCGGAAAATGATTCCCCACAAATTGTTTGTCGTTGAATCTTTATATTTAGGAGATAAAATAAAAAAATCCCGATCAAAGGGCAAGCACCCCCATGCGCTAATTGATCTGACCGTCGATTTTCGATACGATGGTTACAATGGGGAATAGGCACTTCGTTGCCTGCGTAGACGAAGAGCGGGAACAGTTGGAGTGCGGGAGACGAAGGAGTGAACAGAGAATGGCCAAGAGAGTAAAAGTGGCCGAGATGGTGGAGCAGTTCCATCTGGAGGTACTGGCCGGGGAACAGGGGGTAAAGCGGCTGATCACAGTGGATGATTTGCATCGCCCCGGCCTGGAAATGGCGGGTTACTTCGAATACCACCCGAAGGAGCGTGTTCAACTCCTCGGCAAGACCGAGCTTGCATTTTTTGAGACGCTGACTCCAAAGGAGAAGCGGGATCGGATGTATCATTTCTGTTCGAAAGAGATGCCCTGCATTATTGTGACGCGGGGATTGGATGTGCCGGAAGAGATTATCGACGTATGTCAGGAAGAAGACGTGCCCTTGCTGCGGACGCATCTGGCGACGACAATTCTCTCCAGCCGCATTACGAGCTTCCTGGAGAAGAAGCTGGCGCCCACGACGACGATCCACGGCGTATTGGTCGATGTGTATGGCGTTGGCATGCTGATTACCGGGGGGAGTGGCATCGGGAAAAGCGAGACGGCGTTGGAGCTGGTCAAGCGTGGCCATCGTCTGGTCGCCGACGACGCGGTCGAGATTCGGCAGACATCGGACAACCAATTGCATGGATCAGCACCGGAGCTTATTCGGCATTTGCTGGAGATCCGCGGCATCGGCATCATTAATGTCATGACGCTGTTCGGAGCCGGCGCGATCCGCAACAACAAGCGGATCAGTGTTGTCATTCGCCTGGAGAACTGGCAGCAAGATAAGCAGTATGACCGTCTTGGCCTGGATGAGGAGACGACGCGCATTATTGAGACCGATGTACCGCTCGTTACCATGCCGGTGCGTCCCGGACGGAACCTGGCCGTGATCATCGAGGTAGCTGCGATGAACTTCCGCCTGAAGCGGATGGGCTACAATGCGGCGCTTCAATTCACGAACAAGCTGACCGAGACGATCGCCGAGGATATGGAAGATTTTGATTGAGACTCGTATTCTCAACCCATAAGGAGTGTAGATGGATGGCAACGATGCTGCTGGATCCGGTTGCAATTTCGATCGGCGCGATCAAGGTGCACTGGTATGGCATTATATTAGGCACAGCCGCGGTGGTCGGCTTGCTGCTGGCAATTCGGGAAGGCAAACGATTTGGAATTTCTCAAGATTTTTTCATGGATTTGCTGTTGTTCGGTGTGCCTTCCGCCATTGTCGGGGCTCGTATCTATTACGTTGCCTTCAAATGGGATGACTATAAAGATAGCTTGTTGGAAATCTTTAAAATCTGGCATGGGGGAATTGCAATTTATGGCGCATTAATCGGCGCCGTGATTTGCGCGCTTATCTATGTCAGAAAAAAAGAGTACTCCTTCTGGCGCATCGCGGATATTTGTGCGCCGGGCCTGCTGATCGGACAAGCGATCGGTCGGTGGGGCAACTTCGTCAATCAGGAAGCGTACGGAGGTCCAACAACGGAAGCGTTCCTGCGCAACACGCTGCATCTGCCGAACTTCATCGTCAACCAGATGAATGTGATCGGAACCTTCCATCATCCGACTTTCCTGTATGAGTCGCTGTGGAGCTTCATCGGCTTGCTGCTGCTGTTCGGCTTCCGCCGGCTGCGCGGTGTGCGCAGCGGGGAAGTATTTATCGGTTACCTGATCTGGTATTCGATCGGCCGGTTCTTCATTGAAGGGCTGCGTACCGACAGTCTGGCCTACCAAGGATCCGGATGGGTGGAATCGATTATCGGCACGCTATGGTCACCGATGCAGATCGTATTCGAGCCGGGGTATCTCGATCCGAATTACGGCAATGTGCGGATCTCGCAACTGGTGGCCCTTTTCCTGATCGTCGTCGGCATCGCGCTTATCGTCTTCCGCCGGGTAACCGGCGCTTCGAAGGGGCTGTATCACGATCCGATTGTATCTACGAAGGCCGCACAGGTTATCGAAGCGGCGGGGGACAGCGCGAACGACGCCGGAAGCAAGACGGATGCGGAAGCTCCTGCGAAGCCGCAGTCCGTTGGGGAAGCCCCCTCTTCCCGGAACGGGGCCGAGGAAAAGCCTGAATCGGCGGAGCTGCCTGCGGCTGCGGAAGAGAAACGTGACATAAAGGAGAAATAGCATCATGATTCGTACCGTATTGTTCGATCTGGATGGAACGATTATCGATACCAATGAACTGATTATCGAAACTTTCCTGCATGTGCTGCTGGAACGCACGCCGACGCTGACACGGGAGCAGATTATTCCGAGCATGGGAATGCCGCTCGAATATCAGCTGCGGAAGTTCAGCGGATTGGCCGATGTGGAGGAGCTTAAAGCCGCTTACCGCCGCTACAATATATCCCGGCATGATGAGCTGGTGCGCGAGTTCCCTCATGTGAGGGAAGTTATCGGCGCCTTGCATGAGGGCGGGATTCGGCTCGGCATCGTCACGACGAAGATGCGCGAGACGACGAAGCGGGCCTTGCGCATGTTCGGCTTGCTGGATCAGATGGGCGTCGTCGTTACGATCGACGATGTCCAGCATGCGAAGCCGCATCCGGAGCCGGTGCTGCTCGCCATCGAGAAGCTGAAGGCTGACCCGGCGACGACGCTCATGGTCGGCGATAGCCCGGCCGATATCCAGTCGGCTAATGCGGCCGGCGCCATCTCCTGCGGTGTCGCCTGGTCGTTGAAGGGCGAAGCGGTGCTTCGCCAATACGAACCGCGCCATATCATTCATGATATGCGCGATATATTGACACTCATCGGATGGGAGCGGGAATCCAAGTGAGAGATGTGGAGCGGCATCCTGTTGAAGGGCCGAATAGCCTGTGGCAAATATACCGGTCGGTAAGCCCGTGGAAGGGCGTCTGGAACTTCATCTGGGTTCAGTTCGCCCGTTACTGCCCTTCGGTGCAGCTCAAGCGATGGATTTATGTGCATATATTGAAGATGAAGGTCGGACGCCATACGGCCTTCGGGCTAATGGCCATGGTCGATGTCTTCTTCCCGGAGTATATCGAGGTTGGGGACAACACGATTATCGGCTACAATACGACGCTGCTGGCCCATGAATATTTGACGAAGGAATATCGTCTCGGCAAAGTCCGCATCGGCAGTCATGTGATGATTGGTGCCAACAGCACCATTTTGGCGGGCGTGACGATTGGCGATCATGCGGTAATTGCGGCTGGAACGGTCGTATATAAGGATGTGTTGCCTAGCCAAATGGTTGCCGGCAATCCGATGCAGGTGATCCAGGCAGCGGATCCGGCTTCCAACGGGGCAGGCGGATTGGGCGACGATTCATGAATCAGCAGTCATATGACAGGCTGCCGGTTTTTCCTGTTGGGGGGGACGTGGCCGCTTCTTCGATATTCGCTATTTATTTTTCGGCTAAATAAGAAAAGAGAGAAACGGCAAGCATTGAGAAACTTGCCAATGTGGGATAGATACAACAAAAAGATGGTGTAGAGGATGAAGGGGATGGGCATGAGACGGGCCGCAGGCGCGGTTCTCCTGATTGCCTTGCTGTGCGTCGCGCTGTTCATAGATATCGACAGGAATCATAGCGATAGCCGCCCTCTCGTCTGGAAGGGGCAAGTGGACGAAGGGGAATATGCGCTCCAGGCGGGCGGCGAATGGTATATCTCGGCTAATGCGTTGCAGCAAGCATATGGGGTGAATGTACATATCGTCGATGAAGGGAAAGAGCTTCAACTGTACCCGACGACGAGGCCGGAATCGCAGTGGGATTATAAGCCGGTTTTTTATGAGAATCAGGTTATTGCGCTAATGTACCATAATGTGATGAAGAACCCGGACCATATCACGTTTATCTCGCCGGAGCAGTTCGAGGAGCAGCTGCAGGCGATGATGAGCAACGGGTTTCATTTTATATCCATGGATGAATATATTGATTATATGCTGAACGGCGCGCCGGTTCCGCCGAATGCCGTACTGATTACCTTCGATGACGGGTATGAGTCGTTCTATACGGAAGTGTATCCGGTGCTAAGGAAATACCATCTTACCGCTACGAACTTCGTTATCGTCGAGACGATTGACAATCCGAGGCAGACCAAGCACATGAAGCTGTCATGGGCGCAAATGCGGGAGATGAAGCAGCACGGGATGAGCTTCTACAGCCACACTTTCCATTCGCATGCGTACCGCCCGGTGAATGATCGGGGATTCCTTCGCCCGACGCTGACCCGGAAAACATATCTGAAGAAGGAAGAACGCAAAGAGACCGATGAGGAATATGAAGTGCGGGTTCGCCAAGATCTGGTCAAGGCAGAGAAGGTGCTGAAGAAGGAGCTGGGCAATGCGAACAGCTTGCTGGCGTTCCCGTTCGGCGCCTATAACAGCAAGGTGCTGGAGATTTGCCGTGAGTTGGATATCCCGATTACATTCACGGTTCGTCCTGGGATTAACGGGCGGAACAACCGGAACGGGTTCCGAATCAATGCGGGGAATCAGTTGATTGCGACGCCGAAGCTTATTGAGAAGATGCGCAACCGGGGCGCGCATACGAAGGTGGCCCGCGTCAAGCCGAGCCGAATCGTTACCTGGAACGGCGCGGAGATGGTACTATCTGTCCCTCCTCTCGTCAAGAATGGGAAATGGTATATTGCACTCAAAGATTTGAACCATCATTTCCGGTTGATCTACGAGATGAGAGATGCAGATCGCAGTATTGAATTATTCCCGGGGCAATATTCGGATAAGGGGATATAAAAATATAAAATTGAGGAGCAGGCGCTGCCGGTCTATTACAAGATTGGCCGCGCCTGCCTGCTTGCTGACCGGCAGGTGTCGGAAAGGAAGAACAATGAGCCGCAAAGAGCACATTACTGCCATTCCTATTGTACGGGCGCTGGCCATGATTGGCGTCATCAGCGTGCATTCCACATCGCAGGCAACGGTAGATATGGTTGATTTGGCGGCACTTCCCGGGGCTAAGGAGAACCAACTGCGTCTGAAGCAGCTGCTTATGCACCGCGACGTGGTCGGGTACCGGGCGCAGGCAAGCCTGCTGGGGTTGGATGCCGGGCGGCTGGATCCGTTGAAGGCTCTGCTGTAGCTCTGGGACGGCTCGACGAAGGGGTGGGGGAAGACGTGTCATTATGGTATACTGAAACTTATGTATACAACAATGATGCGGCAGGAGGTGCCTTGGCGATGGCAGGAGAGAAGCCACATCGAACCGGCAGGGACAACGCGGATACACATGGCGACGTTGTAATGTTCCCGGTAGATGCGGTCGCGTATTCCGATCGCGCGGTAAAATTATTGGATCGGCTGCAATATGACAAGGCATTGCGGTATTTCCGCAGAGCGGTCGAGTGTGATCCCGGCGATGCGATTCACCAGTGCAATCTGGCTGGGGCGTTGGCAGAGACGGGACGCTTCGAGGAGTCGAATCTCATCCTCCGCCATATTGTGAATGAGCTCGATCCATCCATGAGTGAATGTTATTACTATATGGCAAATAATTTCGCTCATCTTGAGTGTTATCAGGAAGCGGAGGCGGCGCTCGATGTTTACTTGGCGCTGGATCCGCAAGGAGCTTACGGCAGCGAGGCGCTGGAAATGAAGGAAATGCTTCATGACGAGATGAACCGACCCGGGTTATACCCTGGAGCCCGTCCCCCTGCCAATGCAGCGGCCTTCGAAGAAGCGGCAAGAGGCTTGAAGGAAGCCGCTGCCGCTTTGAGCCGGGTGGCGGAGTCCGAAGGAAGCGACGAGCCGGCGAATCCATCTGGACAAGCCTGGGAATCGCAGAGCGGACAGGAAGCCGAACATCAAGAAGCCCGGCGGATGATGGAAGAAGGCCGGTTCGTGGAGGCGGGGCGCATTCTGGAGCGGCTGATGCAGGCGAATCCCGGCGATTTGCCTGCTCGGAATAATCTGGCACTAGCTTATTATTATATGGGCTTCTTCAAGGAAGCCCGCGAGATGCTTTACCAGGTGCTCGCGCTGGATCCCGGTCATTTGCACGCCCTATGTAATTTGGCCATATTCGAGCGTCAGGCCGGGCGGAACGAACAGGAGCGGGAGGTGATCGAGCGGTTGGCGAAGCTGCAGCCGTTCCATCGGGAGCCGGCCTTCAAGCTGGCGAACACGCTGGGCATTCTCGGTCGGCATGAGGAGGCTTACCGCCATCTGCAGCGCCTGCTCGCGACCGGATCGCCTGTCGAGCCGGGGGTCTATCATTGTGCGGCGGTCGCAGCGTTCCATCTCGGCCGGTACGATGAAGCGGCCGGCTGGTGGGCGGCTTGCCGGCGCCTGGATCCGGAGAGCGGCATCGGGTCGTATTACTTGGAGCTGCTTCAGCGGATCGCGGGAGGTCATCCAGATCCGATGCCCAGCTATCATTACCGCATTCCTTACGAGGCGAAGGCAAGTTCCGGACGGAGGTCCGAGCGGTCTGCGGCAGCGGAGCGGAATGTTCGGCACGAAGCTGGAGAACCGGGGGCGGCCACCGAATGGGAACGGCAGTTGAAGTCGGATCCGCTCGTTCGCTCGTCCTTGTTCTGGGCGCTGCGCTCGGGCGACTCCGCGACAAAGCTTCAGGCGCTTCAGGCGATGAGCCTGATCAATGACGAAGAGGCGAGGCAGGCGCTCCGTGGGCTGCTGCTCGATCCGGAGCAGGATGGCAACGTGAAGGAACTGACCGTTTATGTGCTGCGTCTGCTCGGCGTAGAGGACGCGCTTGAAGTGGAATGGGGCGGCAAGAAGCAGCTTGTGGAAGGGTATCATCTGGGGAGCGGGCTCCCGAGCTGGGAACCGGACTGGCAGCAGGTGATCGATGCGATTCGGACCGGGATGAACGGCCGGCATGACATGATTGAGATGTATGATGCGGAGAAGCTCTGGATTGAATTTCTCCGCCGGTCATATCCTAATGAAGTGCCGCGCATTGCGAAGGCGCATAGTTGGGCGGCGGCGATTGAATATATTGTCGCGAAGAAGCGCGGACACCCGATCACCTACAGCGAGGCGGGGGAATGGTACGCCGTATCCGCCGCGACGGTCGCCAAGCATGCCAAGCGCATGGAAGCGGCATTCCGCGCAGAGGCAACCGAGGAGAACATCTACCAATAGACGACACGTTTTTCAAAAAATTTTACTCGTGAAGGAGGCCTTTGATTATGGAGAAGAAGGTATATAAATCGATCGTAATCGGTACAGGACCTGCTGGGTACACGGCGGCGATATATCTGGCGCGCGCCAATCTGAATCCGCTCGTCATCGAAGGTCCGCAGCCGGGAGGCCAGCTTACGACGACAACCGATGTAGAGAACTTCCCGGGGTTCCCGGACGGGATTATGGGCCCTGAACTGATGGAGAACATGCGCAAGCAGGCGGAGCGCTTCGGCACGACGTTCGTTACCGGCTGGGTAACGGAGATCGATACGTCGCAGCGTCCGTTCAAGCTGACGGGGGAAGGTCTGGAGGAGATCTGGGCCGAGACGCTCATTATTTCGACAGGAGCCAGCGCGAAATATTTGAACATCCCTGGAGAGCAAGATAATATCGGCAAAGGGGTCAGTGCATGCGCTACCTGCGACGGCTTCTTCTTCCGGGGAAAAAAAATCGTCGTCGTTGGCGGTGGCGACTCGGCGATGGAGGAAGCTAACTTCCTGACTCGTTTCGCTTCGGAGCTGACGGTGGTGCACCGCCGTGATGAGCTGCGCGCCTCCGGGATTATGCAGGACCGGGCGCGCGAGAACGAGAAGATCTCCTGGGCTCTGAACCGGACGCCGCTCGAGGTGCTGGCATCGGGCATGGGCGTTACCGGCCTCAAAGTGCGCAACAACGAGACGGGGGAAGTGGAAGACATCGAGGCGGACGGCCTGTTCGTCGCGATCGGGCATCAGCCAAATACCGATTTCCTGCGCGGCAAGGTCGAGCTGAACGAGAACGGCTACGTTATCGTGAAGCCGGGCACGACGGAGACGAGCGTCCCGGGCATTTTCGCGGCCGGCGACGTACAGGACATGAAATACCGCCAAGCGATTACTGCAGCCGGCTCCGGCTGTCAGGCAGCGCTTGATTGTGAGAAATTTCTAGAAGGCAGCATGGTGCATGACTGGAGCGTGACGTTGGGGTAACCGTTCCGTGGTGACGGGCATACCGGGAGTCGGGAGCCAGGTATGCCCGGTACGGATAAAAGTATACTTTCATTTTCGTATTTAAAATAGGGATAATAAACAATAAGAACTCCTGCGGCTGCAGTACTTCCCAGGAGTTTACCTTCAATTGGGGACCGTTCTTTCAGGACGGTCTCTTTCTAATGGATACGTGTACGCACCTATTTCTCGAGTTTGCTCTCTAATATATTCCAGCCCACTGTTAGCATTAGTTTCAAAGTAACTTAAAAATTATTTCAATAAATAGAAATATTTTATCAATCCACTCTTTTACTGTGTGTTTATTATGGTATAATATGGGTAACAAAAAAAATCCAAGGGGAAAGGAGCGAGCATAGCTACCCTGCATCTACCCTGTAGCTAAGTTCTTTATTTCGAAACTAGGGAGGTAATGGTATGAACAAGAGGATGAAATTCATGTTAGGAGCAACCGTTTTAAGTGCATTTGTTATGGTTACCGCAGTTCCCGGATTTGCCTCGTCTTCACAGCAGAAGGTTTCAGGCGGCTGGAGTGAGTCCGAAGGATATTATATCCATGCCCCAAATGGCTGGACGCATGCTTTATCAAGTTCTTCTACCAGAATGAAAAGAGGGGCAAATTCTCCAAGTAAGCATGAAGGTAAACGTCTAACTCGAGAATTCTCACACGGCGGTGATTTCGAATATGCCGCATATGGGGAAACGACATGGAAAGATACTTGTCATTATACAACGGCTCGAATGGAAGATACCGAAGGACATATGCTTACAACGAGTGGCAGAAAATGGGGAATTGGCTTTACAACGGCACAATCCCCCTGGTACACTCCCAAATTGTTTGAAAACACGGAAGCGCGTACCTATTGGGGGAACGAGGGCAGCGGAAACCAGTGCAAGGATCGATAGGCAGGAAATCGATGGTGGGGAGGCTGCTTCATCTTGCTAACAAGAGCAAAGCAGCCTCTACGATAGGCTTTATTTCGTAGAAATGAGGAAGTCAGATGCATACACTGAGGCGCAAAGATATCATTTTCATGCTCCTGTTTTTATTGCTTTATATCGTATATTATTTTTTTCTGCTATATGTCGATAAGCAGGAAAAGTTCAATGAAATATCCAATCGATTGTATACAACTCATCATCAAGTACTGGTTGATCACGGTGCTAGCGATTGGGTCAACACGCCGTTTTCACCAGCGGGCTACCGGCTTTTTCTTGAATATAATGATAGCTACCGTTTTTTTATCGATCATCATAGTGAATGGTCTCCTCCTATGGAATCGGGCCGTTTTTTTGGGGCGGAAGAAACGAAGCCGGTAGCGGTTGTAGGCAGGGAAATGGCAGACACGATTAGAGTTAGTAACGGGATAAAGCACGTATCGTTTCATGGAGAAGATTATGAAGTCGTCGGAATGATAGGCGCGCCCTTCGCAAGTCCGATTGACTATTTGATTTTGCTCTATCAACCTAACGACATCCCTAGATTGCCTGACATGCGTATTATTATCGACAGTGAGCGCAAAGCAACGGTTACTGAAGTCACCGAAAGTGTGATCGCCCAAAAACCTGCGGTTACACGAATGGAAAGTAGCCACAAAGGGTTAGCGCGAACGGCGAATCTCCCTTTTCTCTACCGGTTATTGCTTTTTGAGTTTTACCTCCTTTTACTCCTGAGTACGTTCGCCTTTATCCGGTTTTGGTATGAGTCAGAACGGAAGAAGTTGCATATTCTATTTATTCTGGGCATCTCGACGTTTACGATTTCTACAGCTATGTTCTATAAAATATTGGTGTTTATTACAGTTCCGGGGGCAATTCTTTACTTGGTCATTTCGCTGCTTGGTTCCGGCTTATTTTCGCATCAACTCCTCTGGATCATGCTTCTGTTTCTGATTAGCGCCTGTACGGTAACCAGCTTATTAATCAAGTCGACTTCTCCTACAGGAGGTGCAATCAGCAAATGAACTGGAATGAACTGAAATTCTATGTAAAACATCATAAAATCATGACCCTGTTTATTTATTTACAACTTAGCCTTTTTTTTATCATTATGGGCACCTTTCTTGCTTTTGTCGTACAGCTACACTATGAAAGCAATGGTCTGCAAGACAAGTATCAAGGAAAGTCCATCTATCACTTACTTGATGGTTATTATGATGGCACACAGTTTGAGCACTTTACAAGCCAACCAGGCTACCTCAAGCGCTTAAAAAATTTCTACCATGACTTAACCCATACACGCGAATTTCAATACCTCGCGATGGACAGTCATCATATCCTAGTCAAGGATACGGGGTTACCCGAACACTTTAATGAAGGATACGAACAAGGGCACAAGAAACGTCAGCAACAAATAGGGGATGAAACCTTTACCGCTGTGAAATCATTTCAAATGAATAAGCAAGCTTTCGACTTTTTTGGATTAACCATAGCGGAAGGGGCATCTTGGCGCGAGCAAGATGTTCAGGCGGGCGAGGGGGATACATTACCCGCCTTGTTAGGGGCCTCCTATCGACATATATTCCAGGTTGGCGATGAGATCGTCATCGACTATTATTTTAAACCGTTTACGATCAAGGTGATTGGTTTTTTACAAGCAAACAGTAAGATTTACTATAATGGTGATCCAGAATTTTATTTGGACGAACATATCCTGCTTCCTCATCAGGAGTATGATCGTAAGCCTCTTTCCAAACGAGATGAGTCATTTCAGAAAATTAGCTATTTTGCCATGATTAATGGGTACATCGTAACTGACGGCTCCCCCGCCAGCGGATCATCGATGATGCAACGGGTCGATACCATTGCGCGAAAGTCGGCGATCGGGAGTTATTCCTTTATTCGCTTCAATCCGCATTTCTTAAAATACAGGGGAGTAATGACCATACTCCAAGAAAATAGAGGGTTGGTTCTCACGGTATTTCTCTCTACCGCGTTATTACACCTAATGATTATTATCATGATGCTGCTATTACAACAAAAAAAGCGACTCTCTGCTCTCGCCATTCATTATATGAACGGGGCCACGAAGGTGGATTTGATAAAGAGGCAATGGCTCGAAATCTTGATGGTCGTGGTGGCTGCATATATAACTAGTTTCATTATACTAAATAAAATCCTTAAAATCGGAAGCGGTATGACGCAATTTATTATGCTATTCCTATGTATTTTTGTAAGCATAATCATTTGCCTCGTGCCGGCAATCAATCTTTGGTTCCGCCCACTGACGAAAGAAATCAATGCAGGGGAATAAGGAGGAAATCAATGCTTGAACTTGCAGGGATAAAAAAAGGTTTTATCGACGGGAAGCGATTCACGATCCTATTAGAAAATGTAAATTTTGTTGTCAATGAGGGGCAATCTGTAGCGATTAGAGGAAAAAGTGGCTGTGGAAAATCAACGTTACTTAATATTTTAGCCGGCCTGCTTCCCTTCGAAGAAGGGGATATGTTTTTTAACGGAACGAATATTTCCAAGTTTTCAACAAGTCAGATGGCTGAATATCGCAGGAATCATATTGCATACATAACGCAAAAATTTCATTTACTCGATGATCGGAATGTTTTTGAAAATATTGCGCTGCCGCTTCAATATCTCGGCGTGTCTAGAGGAGAAATAAAAAATAGAGTTGACGAAGTTTTGTATAATCTAAATATGGAAATACATGCAAAAAAACATATCGCTTCACTATCAGGCGGAGAATGTCAGCGCGTTGCCATAGCCCGAGCCATCGTAAAAAATCCGTCAATACTATTAGCTGATGAACCTACTGGATCATTGGATGAGACAACCGAAGAGTCTATATTGAGCGTATTTGATTCACTTCATCAAATAGGAATGACAATGGTGATCGTTACCCATGATGATAATGTGTCAAGCCGCTGTCAGCATATTTATGAGCTTCACCAGAAGAGCTTGAAGAATGTGGGTTAATCGTGTGAATATAGTGGGAAGCATTACTGAATTGTGACAACGATACAGGGAGAAAAATAGTATTCTCTTCAACCTGGACGGAGCCTGCGGGCTCCGTATTTGATCTGGCGGAAGGAGCAGCCGCGCTCGTGTGGAGTCGGCCTGGGAAGAGCCTTGATCGCTCCTGCGGGCTGGCCGCGCACGCCTTGACCTGTTTACACCGTTCGCGTATAGTGGGTACTGAAGTAACATACGATCAAGGATATGATTACAAGTATAAAGGTGGATGACGCATGTCTGAGCAAATCTACGTGGGTGTCGATTTGGGCGGAACGGCTATCAAGGTCGGCCTTTGTGATACGGAAGGCCGGCTGCTGCAAACGTTTGAAGGTCCGACTGAAGTTGCCAAGGGACACGATACCGTCATAGACAACATCGAGAACTATATTCGCCGAATCGTAGAGGAATCTTCTTACGATTGGAGCCAGGTGGCTGGAATTGGTGCAGGGGTCGCTGGGTTTACGAATGTGAAGGAAGGCGTTATCTTGTTGGCGCCCAATGTAGGCTTCAAGGATGTGCCGATTCGCGCCATATTGGAAGCACGGTTAGGCAAGCCGGTCAAGATTGACAATGATGCCAACGTGGCCGCCTTGGGAGAAGCGTGGAGCGGTGCGGGCAAAGGCATCGACAATTGCGTCTGCTATACGCTGGGAACTGGCGTCGGCGGTGGCATTATCATCAATGGGAAGATTGTGCAAGGATTTTCCGGGTTGGCCGGAGAGTTGGGCCATATCGCCGTCATTCCGGATCTGGAAGCGATTCAATGCGGCTGCGGCAAGATGGGCTGCCTGGAGACGGTATCCTCCGCAACCGGCATCATCCGCATGGCGAAGGATGCGGTAGAGCGCGGCGATCGCACGTCCCTGTCGCTGCTGGAGGACATCGTGGCGAAGGATGTGTTCGATGCGGCGAAGGCCGGAGACGAGGTTGCCGTCCGCATTATCGCGCGCGCAGCCTTCTACTTGGGCAAATCGATGGCTGCGGTGGCGGTCACCTTGAATCCAGAGCGGTTTATTATCGGCGGCGGCTTGTCGAAGGCGGGCGAGTTCTTATTCGAGCAAATCCGTGAAACGTTCAAGAAGCTATCACCTGAACCGGTTACGCGCGGCGTATTGATCGTGCCAGCTGAGCTAGGCAATGATGCTGGTATGATTGGTGCGGCTGGATTGTTCTTGCGTTCGTAATCGGCATTGGTAAGGGAGATGACGAACGATGATCGATTCAACAGAAACGGCAGCGCTTGCTAAATTAGTCATTATTACGGGGATGTCCGGCGCCGGCAAGACTCTCGCAGTACAAAGCCTAGAGGATCTCGGATTTTTTTGCGTAGATAACTTGCCGCCCGTTCTGATTCCCAAATTTGCGGAGCTGATTGAGCAATCCAAAGGGAGGATCGGAAAGGTCGCGCTCGTCATCGATTTGCGCGGGCGAGAGTTTTTCACGGCGTTATCGGAGTCTTTGAATTATATTAGAGAACATTATACAATTAATTGTGAAATTTTGTTCTTGGATGCAACGGATGAAGTCCTCGTCCAACGCTACAAGGAGAGCCGGCGCCGCCATCCATTGAAGCCGAACGGCATGCCGCTGGAAGGCATCAAAATGGAGCGCAAGCTGCTGGAGGATTTGAAGGGCTGGGCCAATCAGGTGGTTGACACGAGCAGTCTCAAACCGGCGCAGCTCAAAGAACGCATCGTCTCGAGATTTACGCAGGCCGATCAGAATCGCATGTCGGTTAACGTTACCTCATTCGGCTTCAAATATGGGGTTCCGATCGATGCGGATCTCATTTTCGACGTGCGGTTTCTGCCGAATCCTCATTATGTGGAGCAGTTGCGCCCGCATACCGGTCAAGCTATCGAAGTCTATGACTATGTCATGAAATGGCCGGAGACGCAGACCTTTCTGAGCAAGTTGCTCGATTTGCTTCAATTTTTGCTTCCTCAATACCGCAAAGAAGGGAAGAGCCAGGTCGTCATCGGCATCGGCTGTACTGGCGGGAAGCATCGTTCCGTAGCCGTCGCGGAATATTTGGGCCGCACGATCGGTTCCAGCGAGACGGAGGTTGTTCGCGTAAGCCATCGGGATTCCGAACGCGATCGGCATTGATGGGGGGGATACTGAAGTGCGGACAGGAGAAGAGCGCGGGCTGGCGCGCATCGTCGTTATGGGTGGCGGAACCGGTCTATCTGTCATGCTGCGCGGCCTGAAGGAGAAGCCGTTGGATATCACGGCTATCGTCACGGTCGCCGATGATGGTGGAAGTTCCGGTATTTTGCGCCAGGAACTGCAAATGCCGCCCCCGGGGGATATTCGCAACGTCTTGACGGCGTTGGCGGATGTGGAGCCCTCGTTGTCGGAGATGCTGAAATACCGTTTCCCGAATGGAACCGGATTGGCCGGGCACAGCCTTGGGAATCTTATCCTGGCGGCCATGACGGATATTACGGGCGACTTCGTCGCGGGCATCCGTGAATTGAGCAGGGTGCTGGCCGTTCGTGGGCGCGTGCTGCCGGCTGCTAACCAGGCGATTGTGCTAAATGCGGAGATGACTGACGGCACCATCGTGGAGGGCGAGTCTGCAATACCGCAGGCGGGCCAGCGCATCAAGCGGGTCTTCCTCGAGACGGAGCAGGTGGAGGCGCTTCCTGAGGCCGTGCAGGCGCTGCAGGAGGCGGATGCGATCCTGATCGGCCCGGGAAGTCTATATACGAGTATTATCCCGACGCTGCTTGTACCGAAGCTCGCACTGGCGGTCAAGGAGTCGGACGCCATCAAAATCTTCGTCTGCAACGTCATGACACAGCCGGGAGAGACGGATAATTACAAGGTTAGTGATCATCTCGAAGCCATCCAGCAGCATGTAGGCAAGCATCTATTCGATTATGTCATCGTCAATGACGGAGAGATACCGCCTCAAGTGCAGGACCTTTACGCCGAGCAGGGGGCCCGTGCAGTGCATTTGGATTTGGATGAAGTGACGAATAGAGGTTACAAGGTGATCGCCGATTCCCTTGTATTGTTCCGCACGTATTTGCGACATGATGCGGAAAAGCTGAGCCATCACATTTATCAGCTGGTGGAGAATTGGATGTTACGAAAGAGGTGAGCGGAGAATGTCCTTTGCAGCGCAGACGAAAAAGGAATTGACGTTTATTGAGTCCGATGCATGCTGTGAACGGGCAGAGCTGGCGGCGTTAATGCGTATGAACGGCTCCGTCCAGCTCTCTTCGAACCGCAAGGTCATTCTGGATGTTTCGACGGAGAACGCGGCGATTGCCCGCCGGATATACACGTTTATCAAGAAGTTTTATCAGGTGCATACGGAACTGCTGGTGCGCAAAAAAATGCGCTTGAAGAAAAATAATGTGTATATCGTACGTATTCCTTCCCAGGTACAAGAGATTTTGCATGATCTGCATATCGTATCCGAAGGGTTCCAGTTCACCGATGGAATAGATAGGCGGATTATCGCGAACAATTGCTGTAAACGGGCTTATTTGCGGGGGGCGTTTCTTGCTGGCGGATCGGTTAACAATCCGGAGGGATCCTCTTACCATCTCGAGATTTCATCGATGTACGAAGAGCATTGCAAGGCTATTGTTAAATTGGCCAATCAATTCCGGCTCAATGCCCGGTTCATTGAACGCAAAAAAGGGTTCGTGCTGTACATTAAAGAAGGCGAGAAGATTATTGAGTTCCTCAATATCATTGGGGCACATCAGGCGTTGTTCAAGTTCGAAGACGTTCGCATCATGCGGGATATGCGGAACTCCGTGAACCGGATTGTCAACTGCGAGACAGCGAATCTGAACAAGACGATTGGCGCGGCCGTGCGCCAGATCGAGAATATCCGCCTGATTGAGAAGGAGATTGGACTAGAACAGATCCCGGACAAGCTCCGCGAAGTGGCGCAGGTGCGCTTGGCTCATCCCGATCTAAATCTGAAGGAAGTCGGTGAGATGCTCAAGGGGAAGGTCAGCAAGTCCGGAGTCAATCACCGGCTGCGGAAAATTGATGAAATGGCCGAAAGAATAAGAAACGGATGAATTTTGTTCCTAGTGTACCATCGTTTAAAATGCTATAATGTGATAAACCGAGGAAAAAAGCGTAAACGTGAATTAAATAGTAAACTATATAGGAAATGTAGGGGGTATGATCCGGCATGGCTCAACAACCAGTTGTGGTACGTTTGAAGACAGGATTGCATGCACGACCGGCAGCCTTGTTCGTTCAAGAAGCGAATAAATATTCTTCGGATATCTTCGTGGAAAAGGAAGATAAAAAGGTAAATGCGAAAAGCATTATGGGGATCATGAGTCTTGCAATCGGCTCAGGTACGTCTATTACCATCACGGCGGATGGTGCGGACGCAGAAGAGGCTGTAAGCGCTTTAGTCTCCTTAATCAGCAAGGAAGAGTTGGAAAACTAACTGGACCTGCATGCCGGATGCATCTCCCCGGTAGAAGGCAAATGATACAAAAGCAGCGGCTGTGGCTGCCGTCCATCTCCATACCGAGTGTCCGGCGAGCCCGGAATCAAGGCAGGACCTGAGCATTACGCACAGGTCCTGTACCATATACAGCCAAGGATTGCCATAGGCTGTATACATCAGCGGTACCCTTCACCTTGCTCCGGATGCGGCATCACTCGCCATCCTTTAATAAATAGAACATTTACAACTAGAATATAACACAAGTTACATCAAATGACAATAGAAAACATTAAATTGGTCGATTGAAAGCGGCACCCCCATGAAGGACATCCAGGCTACCGGAAAATAATTCATGTGTTGGTGCAACCTATTTGGTCATCCCCTCGTTTTAAAACGTAAGCAAGTTGATTATCTAAACATATGAGCGTTGGAGGGGATTGGATGATAAATGTGAACTCACATGGACGGAAGTGGCGGCGGACGGCGGTGGCAACCGTCGTCATCGGCGCACTGCTGTTCGGCGTATGGGGAGCCGCGGCTCCGCAGTCGGCACAGGCCGCAGGGGAGGCTCCGACCATGGATAAAAACACAATTGCGGTCGTGGGACAAGGAGAATTGGAGGTTACGCCGGATATTGCTTATGTCGATATTGTTACAGAATCGAAGGCGGATACGGCGGCGCAAGCCCAAAAGCTGAATGCCGCGGCATTCGATAAGGCGAAGCAGGGGCTGCTGAAATATGGAATTACGGATCCCCAAGTGAAAACAACTAATTTTTCCGTCAACCCGGTATATAAGTATTCGGAGAACAGCGAACCGAAGGTCGTCGGTTACGAAGCCCGCCACGCCGTTCGCGTGACGTACCGTGACCTCGAGAAGCTGGGCAATCTGGTGGACACCGTGACCGGAGCCGATGCGACGCGCGTGCAGCAGATTCAATTCGATATCGAGAAGCGCGACGCTTTTGAGTCCGAGGTGCTTGAAAAGGCTGTGAAGCATGCGGCAAGCAAGGCCGGCGTGCTGGCCAAGGCAGCCAATCGCCAATTCGGACCCGCGCTTGCGATTGTGGAATCTGGCGTCGATTGGCAACCGATGCGGGTCATGAGCGAGAAGCTATCGATACTGAACACTTCCGCCGCTGAAGCAGCCGGTTCCGCTCCTCAAGGCGGCCAGGTCAAGCTACGGGCGCAAGTGCAGGTTCTGTTCGAAATGAAATAAGATCATAAGAGACGGAAGGCCCCTTCCTGATACCGCGACGATTCGCGGACGGGCGTGGGGCTTTCGCGTGAGGTTACAAAAATGTGGGTGGGAGCCCTGTAGATGGAGGAAATGAGTCAATCCATTGAAGATGAATGTATGCAATTGTCGAAATTACGTAAAAATAGTTGTATCACCAAGCAAAACGATGTATATTGGATATGCAAAAACGCCAACGTGAACGAACGGGAAGCCATACCAAGGGATATGGCTTTTTTTGCTTAATGGATAAGGGAACAAGGTATGCGCACATGCATTCTTATCGCATAATTATCCGATATTCGCGGCGGTGTCGTCCTGACCGGTGCGGCTTGCCGTATCCCATGGATAGGCTGACGATATAAGGGGTTGATGCTCTTGATACAACTGGTACATGTGGAGAAGCACTTTGCCGGGCAACCCGTAGTACATCCTTTGTCACTCACGATTGATGAGGGAGAATTTCTAACGCTGCTCGGCCCAAGTGGTTGTGGCAAGACCACGATTTTGCGTATGATTGCCGGCTTCGAGCTGCCTACGGTAGGCGAGATTCGATTGGACGGCGTGAATGTGACGCAATTGCCTCCGAACAAACGGGATTTGAATCTCGTATTCCAGCATTACGCTCTGTTCCCTCATATGACGGTGGAGCAAAATATTCAATTCGGCTTGAAAATGAAAAAAATTCAGCAAGCGGAACAGCGTGAGCGCATTGCCGAAGCGATTCGGCTCACACAGCTGACTCCGCTCGCTGCGCGGTATCCGCATCAGTTATCCGGCGGACAGCAGCAGCGTGTCGCCATTGCGCGGGCGATCGCCAACAAGCCGAGGGTGTTGCTACTGGATGAGCCGCTCGGCGCGCTTGACTTGCAGCTTCGCAAAAATCTGCAGGGAGAATTGAAGCAACTGCAGCGGAACTTGGGGATTACGTTTGTCTATGTCACCCACGATCAGGAAGAAGCGATGATGATGTCAGACCGAATCGTCATCATGAACAACGGGCGCATCGAACAGGTTGGATCGCCTAAGGAAATTTATGAACGCCCGGAGACGTTGTTTGCAGCTACGTTCGTCGGGGAGAATAATGTGTTCCATGAAGAGAACATGTTCACCGTTCGTCCAGAGAAGATTCGCATATCGGAAGATCCAGAAGGGGCGTGCAGGGCAGGAATTATACAGGATATTGTCTATTTGGGGAATATTCATAAATTGATTGTTCATATGGAAAATGAACAGACAACGGTGACGGCTGTGCTTGATTTTACGGACACCCGTCCATGGCAAACCGGACAGCGTGTCGGCGTTCACTGGAGCGCGGGAGACGAGGTGATTATCGGCCTATGAGACGCTCCTTCGGCATCATTGCACCGGTCGTGTTGTGGCTGATGATATTTCTCGTCGTGCCGATGATCGCGGTGTTGGCCGTATCCTTCATGCAACGAGACGAGTTGGGCAATGTCATATTTACGTTTACGCTTGAACATTATGCCCGTTTTTTTGACCCGCTCTATTTGGGCATTTACCGGGATACGCTATGGCTCTCGATTGTGACGACAGCGATCTGTCTGCTGCTCGGTTATCCGCTGGCCTATTACATTGCCCAAGCGAGCCTGGGGCGGCAGAAGATGTGGCTCATTCTCATTACGGTTCCGTTCTGGATCAATTTCTTAATCCGCGCCTATGCCTGGGTGCTGCTGCTACGGACGCAGGGCATCGTGAACCAGGTGTTGCTGGATATCGGATGGATTCAAGAACCACTCCAGATGCTGTATACCAAAGGCGCGGTGCTGCTTGGGATGGTGTACACGTTCATCCCGTTCATCGTGCTGCCCATTTATGTCGCTCTGGAGCAAATGGATAAGCGGCTGCTGGAAGCGGCCAGCGATCTCGGTGCAGGCCGCTGGAGCGCGTTCTGGCATATTACGCTGCCGCAGACGAAGTCGGGGATTATGACCGGAAGCGTGCTGGTTTTCGTCACGACGACAGGAATGTTCGTCGTCACCGATATTTTGGGTGGGGCCAAGGCGCAGATGCTGAGCAATATTATTCAGAACCAGTTCCTCGGCGCGCGGAACTGGCCGTTCGGCTCTGCCTTGTCGGTGGTGTTCGTCATCAGCGCCTTGATTATAATCGGATTGTTCCAGTGGGCACTCCGTTCCAAGTATGAGGCATCGAAGGAGGCGAGGGCATGAAGACAGCATCCGCAACGAAGCAGCATCCACTGTTGGCGTGCCACTCGATCCTGCTGCTTCTGTTCATTTACATTCCGATCCTATTGATTATGGTTTTTTCATTTAATGATTCACGGTTGAATGCAAGCTGGAGCGGATTTACCTTCACATGGTACGGATCATTGTTCCAAAATCGGCAGGTGATGGAGGCACTGAGCAACAGCGTCATTATCGCGCTCGTATCGACCGTGTTGTCCACGGTATTTGGCACGATGGCAGCGCTTGCGATGCGGCGTATACTCAGCCGGGCAAAAAAAGGAATCGCCGGCCTGCTCTACTTGCCAATCATCGTGCCGGACATCATTATGGGGCTATCGTTGCTCGTGCTGTTCAGCCAACTGAATATGCCGCTCGGCAAGACGACGGTCATTATCGCGCATATTACGTTCAGCATCTCGTATGTATATGTCATCGTCTCCTCGCGGCTCGCGAATATGGGAGGACAGTTGGAAGAGGCTGCCTCGGATCTGGGAGCCACGCCGTGGCAGACGTTCCGCTACATCACCTTGCCGTCGATTTGGCCGGGGATTATCGCGGGGGCGCTGATTGCCTTTACGCTGTCGATCGACGACTTCCTGATCAGCTTTTTCGTGGCGGGGCCGAACTCGACGACGCTGCCGATCTATATTTACGGCTCGGTCAAGCGCGGCATATCGCCGGAAATTAATGCGTTATGCACGCTGCTCATTTTGCTAAGCGTCGGTCTGATTGTGCTGGCGCAGTGGATGCTGAACCGCGGCAACGGCGAGAAGAAAAGCTCGATGCTGCCGTTTTGAACAAACAGCTTCATGATATTTTCTTTAACCATGGGATCCTACGGATCAGAGAGGGGTAGAAAGAATTGAAAAAAATGAAATGGTTCGCTGTCGTATTGGCGGGAATGCTGACCATCTCCGTGTTGGCCGGATGCTCTTCCAGCAAAGACACGTTGAATTTGTACACTTGGGCGGATAATTTCAATCCAGAGATGATTGAGAAATTCGAATCGGAGAATAACGTCAAGGTAAATATGGCGGTGTTCGCGAACAATGAGGAGCTTCTGGCCAAGATCAAGGCCGGCGGAGCGAACTATGATCTCATACAGCCATCGGATTATATGGTGGCCAGCATGATGAAGCAGGATTTGCTTGAGACGATCAACAAGGACAACATTCCGAACTTCCAATACGTAGTAAGCCGTTTCCAAAATCCAGAATATGACCCGGACAGCGAGCATTCCATCATTTATACATGGGGCGTAACCGGTATTGCCTATAATAAGAAGCAGATTGCCGAGGCCCCAACAAGTTGGGCTGATCTATGGAATGACGAGTACAAGGGCAAGGTTCTGCTGCTGGACGACAATCGCGAGATTATCGGGGTAGCGCTTAAAAAAGCGGGCAAGTCGAATAGCACGGATAACGAGGCCGACATCAATGCGGCAGCGGACGATCTGCGCAAGCTGGTGCCGAACGTAGTAGCGTTCGATACGGACAACATCAAGCAGAAGATGATCCAGGAAGAGGGCTGGATCGGGACGGTATGGTCCGGTGACGCGGCCTTCATCGCGGCGGAGAACCCGGATGTTGCATATGTCGTTCCGCAGGAAGGCAGCACGATTTTCGCGGACACCTACGCCATCCCTAAGGGAGCCAAGAACAAGGAACTGGCTGAGAAGTTCATCAACTTCATGCTTGATCCGGAGAACAGTGCGAACAACTATGAGTCCATCGGCTACAGCAACCCGGTTACGAAGGCGAAGGAATTCCACAGCGAGGAATATTTGAACAATCCGATGATCAATCTGACGGATGAAGAGCTCGGGCGCACGGAGTGGCTGCTTGATGTCGGCAAGTCGATTCAATTGTACGACCGCCTGTGGACTGAACTGAAGAGCGGCCGGTAATGCCTTAAGCCGGTATATCCAATCCAATCCAATCGAACATAGTTACACAATTTGAAGCCCATTTCTATAGCACTACCCGATTCGCGATCTTCTCGAGTTTGCCAATCTGAAGCGCGGAACCGATGAATCGGCGGAGGACGGAGCTGGAATGAATTCGGGAGACGCTGCAGTTGGCGCGCATTGTCGGGCCACGGTTCAATGCCTCCGGGGTTCCGTTTATTTTTGGCGCCGTGATCATTTTTAACTAAATTTAAGGATCGGTTCAGTTTTCTTTAATATATCCATTGTATTCTGATTTTGGACCTAATGACAGATGAGTTCTTGCAAAGGAGGGTTGCCCTGCATCGATTGAATCTTGGACAGCCGGATTTCATCCGTTGAATAAGGAAATCCGTTTCATCTTTCTCATGTGTTACAGTTTACCCCTAGAACATAATATAGGCCGCGCCGCTTGCGATGCGGCTCTTTTTTTTGAAAAAGGATCGGCTTCATGCCCGGTATGCTACAATGAGGTCGACACCTTCTGTACATGCTGATTTGGGCGCCAGCCGTAGGGAGCATGTCGTGGTAGGCATGAGACGTGTACGGGAAACCTTGGTCGCTGTGAACGATCAGTCCGGCTATCAAGTATTTCAACTCTTTTCGAACATGAACGTGGCCGATACGGAGTCGCCGGGGCCGAGCGAGGGGGGCGCTACTGCAGGTACGGACGTCGGCGATACACCCGCTGCACGTGTTATGTCTCTTCCCGTTGGCAAGCCCCCGTCTCCTCTTCTGCGGAATCGTCTTAGCTGCGACTTCTCTTCTGGCTCATCATTTTATCATGCGATAAAAGCGAGCGCCAATTCAACATGGCGACATAGAAAAAGCTGCCGTATGCGCAGGCGCGATACGAGCAGCTTGTTGATCTCAAGATGATATAGCACGATGACGGAATTACTTGTGAAGCACTTTATCGACGAGGCCGTATTCAAGCGCCTCTTCGGCCGACATGAAGTAATCGCGGTCGGTGTCTCTCTCGATCCGTTCGAGCGGCTGGCCCGTGCGCTCTGCCAAAATATGATTCAGCTTATCGCGCAACTTCAGAATACGGCGGGCGCGAATCTCGATATCGGACGCTTGCCCTTCGGCACCGCCCAGTGGCTGGTGAATCATTATCTCGCTGTTCGGCAGCGCGAACCGCTTGCCCTTCGATCCGGCATTCAGGAGGAAGGCACCCATCGACGCCGCCATGCCGACGCAGATCGTCGATACATCCGGCTTGATATGTTGCATCGTATCGTAAATGGCCATCCCTGCGGTAATGGAGCCGCCGGGGCTGTTGATATACAGGTGAATATCTTTGTCCGGATCATCGGCCTGCAGGAACAGCATTTGAGCGATGATCGAATTGGCTACCATATCGTTCACTTGGGAGCCGAGAAAAATAATGCGGTCCTTCAGCAATCTGGAATAAATGTCGTACGACCGTTCGCCTCGATTCGTCTGCTCGACAACTATAGGAACGTAACTCACGATAATCCCTCCTTAGCATCAATAACATTAAATATTAACCAATTCATGGCCCTTAAACACGATATGCATGTGCCGGGAATGACAAGAACCGTATCTTTATCATATCGGATTATTAGTCAAAAGTCAAAGATGGTCAAACTGTTTTGTGTTCGGCTTTTTTGAGCAACGATTCCGATGGAAGTGTGTATCATTTTTTTGCAGGGTGGACAGAAGGCTCAAAAAAGTGAACGTATCCGGACGATCGAGGTGTGAACGGTGTGCGACGTCGGGGGATGTCATCGAGATTATGTCTACCATGAAGGGATATTACCCACTCGGTAATCTTTCCTTTTTTCGAGAAGACGAAAAAACATCTATCCCCGGCCCCTATGCGGAAGGAGCGGTTCAAGATGTCCTGAATGTCTGTAGGCTATTCATAAATATGCTGCTTCGAATCAAAGGCATCATTGTAGATGCTAATGGCGCGCCCGCAAGGAATCGAACCTTGATCTCAGGCTCCGGAGGCCTACGTCATATCCATTGGACCACGGGCGCACAATCAGAAGACACAAAATTTATTATAGGGGATTGAACGCCGAAATGCAAGCACAAAAATGAATAAATTTTTCAGTTGTCTGTAAAAATGTCACTTGTGTATCAGAGGTGACAGCTTATGGGGCGCGATGTAGCACCAACGGGGATGGACCTCGCTATGTTTTTCAATGCACCGGTAAGTGATTTCGCAACGCAGCGGCCAGCATCTGCCGTGAGGGGCCACCTCCCCTGAGGGGGGAGGTGCGTATAAATGAGTTTACACAAAGTTATTGACAGACCCTCATCTTATTCTTACTCAATAGTAACACAACAAGTCTTTGAAGTCTTTGGACAATTAATTGTTGTAACTTGACCACCACCATTATTACGTGTATCAACTATGACTTTTTCTTTTACTAAATCTTTTAATTCTTTTGCTAAATCCCCATCCCCTAATTCTTTTGCGAGAGCCTTTAAGCTTTTATCTGCGGCAATAATATCTTTTTCGCAGCCTTTAAGCAGTTCTTTATATTCCTCAGTTTCTTCTCCAACGACAACTCCATTTTTTACAATAGTTATTTCTTTGGGATCATCGCCACAAGCACAAATAATTGAATCTTTATTGGTTTTCGTACTTTGGACGTGATCAGCTTTTATGTTACTAGCAAATGATGCTTGTGTTACCACCGCCATTAATCCAATAACCAGACTCGAAGTAAGTAATTTTGTAATTCTCACTTGACTTCTCCTCGCTTTCCTTAAGATTAAAGAGTAAGGAGATGACCTTAGAAATATAACTGTTTTCTAAGGTCATCATTTTTTACTTAATATGAATCTCACAAGTCTTTGGACAATAGACTTTTGTAACTTGACCACCGCCCTTGCCATTATTACGTGTATCCACTGTAACTTTGGTAGCAAATGCTGCTTGTGTTGGAGTCATAATTGAAACCGCAACTAAACTCAAAGTGATTAGCTTTTTAAATTTCATCTTCGCTCTTCCTTTCTTCAATAATTGTGAAACATTTCAGTGATTACATTATACCATATTTATCCATGAATTAAAATAGAAGGCTTGGATATTTTTTGATATCCCCTTGACACTATCCCCCAAAAAAACTATGCGGTTTCCGCCGGTTTTAGACCTTATCTTGTCGAAAAGGTGCCACAAAAGGGCAGGGATAGGATAGGCGAAGAATATAATCGGCCGTCTGCTGGGCAATACAATGAATAAGTTGTCTTTTCCTTGCCCATGATAGAGGCTGAATACTTGCAAGTTGCTCGATTATTCGATAGAATATTTGAATGCCTTGATTATGGCTTGTATATGGCGGTGATCTCCAGCCTCGACGTCGAGCTGTATAAGGCGGTGAAGAGTATGTCTACCACGAGGGGATATTACCACCTCGGTCGTCTTTCCTTTTTCAAGAATACGAAAGAACATCTATCCCCAGCCACCCTTTCGGAAGGTTCGGTTCAAGATGTCCTGAATATCTGTAGCCTTTTCATAAATATGTTGCTTCATATCAAAGGCATCATTATAGATGCTAATGGCGCGCCCGCAAGGAATGTTTTTTCTCAATCAATATATAATTAATTTCTTAAAATTAACGATAATTTTACGCGGTGTACAATTAGGTTTATCAGTTTCTGTGCTTTTACTAGCTTTATCAATGGTAGTAACTTTACCGTCTTTATCAGTGATAGTAACTTTACCGTCTTTATCAATAACGGTAACCCCGTCGCCTTTATCAATAACAATATCTTTGCAATCAATTGTAGCGACCGCGTCAACCTCACTCTTCGTAGCAAGAGCTGATTGTGACATAACCATCACTGAAGCAACTGCTAAGCTTACAGCAAGTATTTTTTTTATTTTCACTTTAATTTCCACCCCTATCCAATGGTTTGTAACAACTTAACCTTTAGTTCCTTAAAACCGACACTAAAAACCTAATAATCACAAAAATATTTTACGGCTCTATAAATTTACATTTACTATAACATGTATATTCGGTTCTATTATGACCACTCCCATTATTAGTTGTATCAATTGTAGTACCCTTTTCAGTAATCGTAACTTTAGTGGCAAAAGCTGATTGTGACATAACCATCATTAAAGCAACTGCTAAACTTACAGTAAGTAATTTTTTCGATTTCATTGTCTTTTCCTCCATTCAATTATTATGATAGGATATTTCATCCATGAGCATACTGTTGACCCATTTGCAAAGCGGAATGGTGATCACGTACGGAAAAATGGTTATTTCTAATCGCAATGCATCATTCACCAAATCCGCAATTCGACGCGCTATGCGTCCTATAAGGATCTCAAGAAAGCAACGGCAGACCTGAAGCCCATCTACAAGGCCGCGACAGAAGAAATGGCCCTTGTAGAGCTTGAGCGCTTTGAAGAGACGTGGACCCCCAAATACCCACTAATTATCCGTTCATGGCGTACCAACTGGAATGAACTCGCTACGTTATTCAAGTATCCACCAGAGATCCGCAAGCTCATCTGTACGACAAACATGATCGAAAGCTACCATCGCCAGCTACGTAATTTTTTTAAATCTCATTGATTTTCTCCTCCTTTTTTCAAAATTTATGAAACGTTGTAACACTTCGATTATACCATATATACCCATGAAATAAAATAGAAAGTTTGGATATTTTTTTAATATTCTCTTGACACTGCCCCCAAAAAAACTATGCGGTTTCCGCCGGATTTAGACCTTGTCTTGTTAAAATAAGGTAAAAAGGCGCTGCAAATGGGCAAGGAAAGGATAGGCGAAAAATATAATCGGCCGTCTGCTGGGCAATACAATGAATAAGTTGCGCTTTCCTTGCCCATTATAGAGACTGGATACTTGCAAGTTGTTCGATTGTTCGATAGAATAATGGTGGGACATAAATCGTTACAATGGGACTTTTTTGGTCCAATGATTGGTTACGGAGCAGGAGTGGAGAGAAATGCGTGATTGGTTACAATTGCAGAAGCGACTGCTACCCGAACTCATCGAATTGTTGAAGAAGCGTTACACCATTCTGCATCAGATCCTGTTGTCTGAATGTATTGGCAGGAGAACGCTCGCCACATCGTTGCAGATGACCGAGCGCGTACTGCGGGCGGAGACGGATCTGCTGAAGGCGCAAGGCCTGATCGAGATCGATAGCATGGGCATGCGCATCAGCGAGGAAGGCAGGCAGCTTGTCCGCCAATTGGAGCCCTTGATGGGTGAACTGCTCGGCATGCGCCATCTAGAGGAGAGCATCCGTCAAGCCTTCGGACTGAGTCAGGTCATCGTCGTGCCCGGCGATTCGGATGTATCGCCCGCCGTGAAGGATGAACTAGGCACGGCAGCATGCAGCGCTCTCAGCAGCGTCATGGGCAAGGAAGATGTGGTCGCGGTGACCGGCGGCTCCACATTGGCTGCGGTGGCAGATCAATTAACGAGCGCCACACCATGGAAGGGCAACTGGTTCGTACCGGCCCGAGGAGGGCTAGGAGAGAGCCTGGAGTATCAGGCGAATACGATTGCCTCGACAATGGCCAAGCGCGCAGGAGCTCAATACCGGTTGCTTCATGTACCCGATCAGTTGAGCGAAGAAGCGTACCAATCGTTGAAGCAAGAGCCCAATATTCAGGAGATTGTGCGGGTAATCCGGCAAGCGCGCATTGTCTTGCATGGCATCGGAGTCGCCCAAGTGATGGCTGAGCGCCGGAAGGTGGACGAAGCTACGCGGGAAGAATTGAAGCGCAAGGGAGCTGTTGCCGAAGCGCTGGGGTATTACTTCGACCGGGATGGTCGCGTCGTACATACGATGTTGTCTCTGGGCCTGCGCTTGGAGGACATTACGCGTACCGAGGTGGTGATCGCCGTCGCAGGCGGGAAGAGCAAGGGAGAAGCCATTGCCGCCGTGCTGCGCCACGGACATGAAGACATTCTGGTCATCGATGAAGCGGCGGCGGTTGAAGTATTGAAGCATAGTGGTCTCGATGTGCCTACGGGCCGTCTTGAGCAATAAAAATCTAATCTACTTAGGAAATGGGAGGAATCATCATGGTGAAAGTGGGTATTAACGGCTTTGGTCGAATTGGTCGTAATGTGTTCCGTGCATCTCTGGGCAATCCGGAAGTCGAAATTGTCGCAATCAACGATCTGACAGACGTCAAAACACTGGCTCATCTGTTGAAATATGATACGACTCACGGCAAACTGGACGCTACGGTAGAGGCCAAAGAAGGTGCGCTTATCGTTAACGGCAAAGAAGTGAAAGTCTTCGCTGAGCGCAACCCTGAAAACCTGCCATGGGGCGCTAATGGCGTCGAAATCGTCGTTGAATCGACAGGTATCTTTACAGCGAAAGAAAAAGCTGAAATGCACTTGAAAGGCGGCGCGAAGAAAGTTATCATCTCCGCACCGGCTACGAACGAAGATATCACGATCGTAATGGGCGTTAACGAAGATAAATACGATGCTGCTAACCACAACATCATTTCGAACGCTTCCTGCACAACGAACTGCTTGGCTCCATTCGCTAAAGTAGTGAACGACAAGTTCGGCATCGTGAAGGGCATGATGACGACCGTACACTCTTATACCAATGACCAAAATGTGCTTGACCTGCCGCACAAAGACCTGCGTCGTGCTCGCGCAGCTGCCGAAAGCATCATTCCTTCTACTACGGGCGCTGCAAAAGCAGTCAGCTTGGTATTGCCTGAACTGAAAGGCAAATTGAACGGTATGGCTATGCGCGTTCCTACGCCTAACGTATCCGTAACGGATCTGGTCGTTGAACTGTCCAAAAACGTAACGGTTGAAGAAGTTAATGCTGCCCTCAAAGAAGCGGCAAACGGCCCGCTGAAAGGCATCATGAACTATTCCGAAGAGCCGCTCGTATCCAGCGATTACAATGGCGATCCGGCTTCTTCCACAATCGATTCGCTGTCGACGATGGTTGTAGGCGACAATATGGTAAAAGTCGTATCCTGGTATGACAATGAGTGGGGATACTCCAACCGCGTTGTCGACCTGGTATCTTTTATCGCAAAAAAAGGCCTGTAATCGCATAGCATTGACAATCAAAGAGGAGTAACCGCAAGGGCTCCTCTTTGATCCATGCATACGTGTGCGTATGGCATATCGAGAAATAGATAGAGCCCGATTATACTTGAAAAAAGATGGAAACGACAGATGTGCAGAGCGTAGCTGCCGTTGCAGCTCCGTATACCGGACAGAGAACAGAAGCGTATGGAGCCGATGAACGCAAGTTTCTCGAAGAGAGGCCCGTTCATGTGAGTGATAGGAGGAACGCGAGATGAACAAGAAAAGCGTGCGTGACATCGATGTAAAAGGCAAGCGCGTATTTGTGCGGGTAGACTTCAACGTGCCGCTGGAAGACGGCAAGATTACCGATGATACCCGGATTCGCGAGACATTGCCTACGATTCAGTTTTTGGCGGAGCAAGGCGCCAAGATTATTTTGGCGAGCCACCTGGGACGTCCGAAAGGCGAGGTGGTCGAGTCGATGCGTCTGACGCCTGCGGCGAACCGTCTGAACGAGCTGCTCGGCAAGCCGGTGAAGAAGCTGGACGAATCGATCGGCGAGCAGGTGCAAGCGGAGATCAACCGCATGAACGACGGCGACATTGTTGTACTCGAGAATGTTCGCTTCCACAAAGGCGAAGAGAAGAACGACCCGGAACTGGCGAAGGCGTTCGCGGCTCTTGCGGACGTGTATGTGAACGACGCATTCGGTGCGGCGCACCGGGCGCATGCCTCGACCGAAGGCATCGCACATCATCTGCCAGCCGTATCCGGCCTGCTGATGGAGAAGGAATTGTCGGTATTGGGCAAAGCGTTGTCCAAGCCGGAACGTCCGTTCACTTCGATTATCGGCGGATCCAAAGTCAAAGACAAAATCGACGTCATCAACAAAATGCTGGAAATCTCGGATAACGTCATTATCGGCGGCGGTCTAGCTTATACATTCTTCAAGGCGCAAGGATATGAGATCGGCCGATCGCTGTGCGACAACGAGAAGCTGGATGTCGCACTCGGCTTCATCGAGAAGGCGAAGCAGCTCGGCAAGAAATTCTATCTGCCGGTCGATGTCGTCGTAGCCGATGAGTTCAGCGCCAATGCCAATACGAAGGTGGTTTCCATTGACGGGATTCCGGCGGATTGGGAAGGCATCGATATTGGGCCGAAGACGAACGAGATTTATGTGGATGTCATCAGAAACTCCAAGTTGATCGTATGGAACGGACCAATGGGCGTGTTCGAGATCGAACCGTTCTCTCACGGAACGCGCGCGGTCGCCCAAGCATGTGCAGAGACCGAAGGCTATACGGTCATCGGCGGAGGCGATTCCGCGGCAGCGGTAGAGAAATTCCAGCTGAAAGACAAGATGGATCATATCTCGACCGGCGGCGGCGCGTCCCTCGAATTCATGGAGGGCAAGCAATTGCCTGGCGTAGTGGCATTGAACGATAAGTAAAGAAGTGAAGCGGCAGCGGCATTCTCGTCGCTTCTGCTGTGCAGAAGGAGTTGAGCTTGCATGAGACAACCGATTATTGCAGGGAACTGGAAAATGTTCAAAACGGTTCCGGAAGCCGTCGCTTTCATTCAAGAAGTGAAAGGGAAGGCGGAAGTAGAAGGCGTAGAAAGCGTCATCTGCGCACCGTTCACGAACTTGCCGGCTTTGGCGGAGGCGGCGAAGGGCACATCCATTAAGATTGGCGCGCAGAACCTTCATTTTGAAGATTCCGGCGCATTCACCGGGGAGATCAGCGGTGCGATGCTGAAAGACCTCGGCGTAGAATATGTCATTATCGGCCACTCCGAGCGCCGCGCGTACTTCGTAGAGACAGACGAGATGGTGAACAAAAAAATGCATGCCGCATTCCGGCATGGCCTGACGCCTATCGTCTGCGTCGGCGAGTCGCTGGAAGAGCGCGAAGCCGGCAAGACGAATGACGTGTGCAAAGTACAGACGGAAGCGGCATTCCAAGGCCTGTCCCCCGAGCAGGCGAAGAGCATGGTCATCGCTTATGAGCCAATCTGGGCGATCGGCACGGGCAAATCTTCGACGGCTCAAGATGCGAATGATTCGATCAGCTACATCCGCAGCGTCGTCGCTGGCTTATATAATGAGGAAGTGGCGCAAACGGTCCGCATCCAGTACGGTGGAAGCGTGAAGCCAGAGAATGTTCGTGAATATATGGCAGCGAGCGATATTGACGGCGCATTGGTAGGCGGCGCCAGCTTGCAGCCGGGTTCGTACATTCAACTGGTGGAAGGGGCGAAGTAAGATGTCTGCACCTAGACCTGTAGCTCTGATTATTATGGACGGCTTCGGATTGCGCGACGTGACGGAAGGCAATGCCGTCGCGCAGGCGAAGAAGCCGAATTACGATCGTTATATGAATACGTACCCGCATACGACCCTTACTGCCTGCGGTGAAGCGGTCGGTCTGCCAGGAGGCCAGATGGGCAACTCCGAGGTCGGCCATCTGAACATCGGGGCGGGTCGTATCGTCTATCAAGATCTGACCCGGATTACGAAATCGATCCGCGAAGGAGAATTCTTCGAGAACGACACGCTGCTCGGGGCCGTCAGCCATGCGAAAGCGAATGGCACGGCGCTTCATCTGTACGGCCTGCTGTCGGACGGCGGTGTACACAGCCATATCGATCATACGCTCGCCATGCTGGAATTGGCCGCGAAGTCCGGCCTAACGAAGGTCTATATTCATGCCTTCCTCGATGGCCGCGATGTCGCACCGGACAGTGCGATTGGTTATATCGAGCGCCTGCAGGCGAAAGTCGACGAGCTTGGCGTCGGCCGCATCGCAACGGTGCAAGGCCGATACTATGCGATGGATCGCGACAAGCGCTGGGAGCGGACGGAGAAGTCATACCGCGCGATGGTATACGGCGACGGGCCGAGATACCGCGATCCGCTGCAGGCGGTGAAGGAATCGTATGAGCAGTCCGTATTTGACGAATTCGTCTTGCCGTCGGTGATCGTCGACGAGAACAATGAACCGGTCGGCCTCGTGCGCGATAATGACGCGGTCATATTCTCGAACTTCCGCCCGGACCGGGCGATTCAATTGTCCCAGGTGTTCACGAACGAAGATTTCCGCGGCTTCGACCGGGGAGCTCATTTCCCGAAAAGCCTGTACTTCGTCTGCTTGACGCTGTTTGCTGAGACCGTCGGAGGATTCGTGGCGTACAAGCCCAAGGAGCTTGATAACACGCTTGGCGAAGTGCTTGTCCAGCATGACAAGAAGCAGCTTCGCATCGCCGAGACGGAGAAGTACCCGCACGTGACATTCTTCTTCAGCGGCGGCCGCGACGTCGAGCTTCCAGGCGAGAAGCGCGTTCTGATCGCTTCGCCTAAGGTCGCGACATACGACTTGAAGCCGGAAATGAGCGCGTATGAGGTTGCGGAAGCGGCTGTGCGCGAGATTGAATCGGATGTGCACGACACGATTATTCTGAACTTCGCCAACCCGGATATGGTGGGGCACAGCGGCAAGCTTGAGCCGACGATCAAGGCGGTCGAGGCGACGGATGAATGCATGGGCCGCGTCGTCGAAGCGGTACTGGCCAAGGGCGGTGTCTGCCTCATCACGGCAGATCACGGCAATGCCGATATGGTGTTCGACGAGGAAGGTCGTCCGTTCACGGCGCATACGACGAATCCGGTGCCGTTCATCGTTACCGACAAGAACGTCGAATTGCGCGAAGGCGGCATTCTGGCCGATATTGCGCCGACAATTCTCGATCTGATGCAGCTTCCGAAGCCGGAAGAAATGACCGGGACTTCGTTAATTGACAAGAAATAATCAATACAGCTATTGTGAAAGCTAAGAATATGAGAATGAATGATAAAGGAGATGTATCCCATGACGATGATAATGGACGTATACGCACGCGAAGTGCTTGATTCCCGTGGCAACCCAACAATAGAAGTCGAAGTAAAGCTAGAGTCCGGCGGCTTCGGCCATGCGATCGTGCCATCCGGCGCATCGACAGGCGCCCATGAAGCGGTTGAGCTTCGCGACGGCGACAAAGGCCGTTACCTCGGCAAAGGCGTAGAAAATGCCGTGAAAAACGTAAACGAAATTATCGCTCCTGAAATTATCGGCATGGACGCGCTCGATCAAGTCTTGATCGACCGCACTATGATCGAACTGGACGGCACGCCGAACAAAGGCAAGCTAGGTGCTAACGCGATCCTGGCTGTATCGATGGCGGTAGCCCGCGCGGCGGCACACGCGCTTGACATGCCTCTCTACACTTACCTGGGCGGATTCAATGCGAAGCAGTTGCCTGTGCCGATGATGAACATCGTGAACGGAGGCGCGCATGCAGACAACAACGTTGATGTGCAAGAGTTCATGGTTCTGCCGGTAGGCGCTCCGAACTTCAAAGAAGCCCTTCGCATGGGTGCAGAAATTTTCCATAACCTGAAATCGGTATTGAAATCCAAAGGCCTGAACACCGCTGTAGGCGACGAAGGCGGCTTCGCTCCGAACCTGAGCTCCAACGAAGAAGCGATCACGACCATCATCGAAGCCATCGAAAAAGCAGGCTACAAGCCGGGCCAAGACGTATTCCTCGGCATGGACGTCGCTTCCACCGAGTTCTACAAAGACGGAAAATATACGCTGGAAGGCGAAGGAAAATCGTTCACTTCCGCTGAGTTTGTAGATTTGCTCGCGTCCTGGGTAGACAAGTATCCAATCCTTACCATAGAAGATGGCTGCGCCGAAGACGATTGGGACGGCTGGAAACTGCTCACTGACAAGCTGGGCGGCAAAGCGCAGCTCGTTGGTGACGACCTGTTCGTAACGAACACCGAGCGTCTGGCTACGGGTATCGAGAAAGGCATCGGCAACTCCATCTTGATCAAAGTGAACCAGATCGGTACGCTGACCGAAACGTTCGACGCGATCGAAATGGCGAAGCGCGCAGGCTACACGGCGGTTATCTCTCACCGATCCGGCGAGTCCGAAGACAGCACGATTGCCGACATCGCCGTGGCAACGAATGCAGGACAAATCAAGACGGGGGCACCTTCTCGTACGGACCGCGTAGCGAAGTACAATCAGTTGCTCCGCATTGAAGATAACCTGGGCACAACAGCCCGCTACGATGGCCTGAAGTCATTCTACAACCTGAAAAAATAAGACGAGCCAATTCAAACGGCAGGTCTAATTGAACCGGACTCCAATAGGGGTCCGGTTTTTTTTTGTGCGGGCGTGCAAGGGCCGGGCAACCGACAACAGCCGAACAGAGCGATTCTTCCGCTCGCTCAGTATGAATGCATTTATTTGAATGAATTCGAAAACCCCCGTGCGCTACGCCAAGGATCGTTCGCTATATCCATTTTTACATCGGGGAACGAATTGTGTCTTAATTATGGAGATCGTTACACGCGACGTGATGTGATGGCTCAGCCGATCGCGAACGCCCATGCAGCACGGCTCTGGGGTCGTGTTGCACGGGACAGCGGTGGAACGTATTGGATCTGAACAGGGCTATTCTTTCATCTCGTGGTAATAATACGACGCTTCACGGGCAACTTCCATAACAACGGGATCCATTTCTTTTCTGACTTTCTCGTGTAAAGAAAGTCCAAACGTCGCTATATCATTTTGCAGTAGTTCCGTTATCGATTTTTTAACCAATTCAACAGCTTGTTTCACTATATATTCTTCGGAACTTCCAATTTGATAGGGACTATAGTCATAAATCGCATGGTTTAGCACGATAGTGTCAACCAGTTCTTTCGTTATGTTCGGTAACACGGTATTTACCATAATATCTTCTAATTTTGTGTGTAACTTTTTTAGCTGCTGCTGTGGGACTACCTGTGCTTTAATCAACTTTTGCAATGATTTTGCCTGTAAATCGAAAGGGAACAAGTCTAGCATTTCTATTGTTGAACCTAAGCGTTCAGGATGTGCCTGAATTCCCTCTATGGTAGATTTTACAACTTGTTTCGCATTTTCCGCACTCAAAGATACGGGTCGCCAATGAGTAACTTCTTCCCATTCAACGTCAACATTGCCTATTCTCCCTCCGATAACTTCATCTCCGATGCGAAAAACGACAGGTGCATTTATCCGTTGTCCTTTCCACTCCATTGGTATATCGAGACACTGTTCTTGAAACACGGCTTGCAATTGTTGTTTCTTAGATTGTACGTGTTCCGGAGATACGGGAACATGGATAAATACAATGGGATAACGTAATACGGTATCAATATGTTCTACCATTCCTTCTATCGAACCTTCTGGTAAAGAAAACGATAATTTTTGTCCAACCACGACCGCAGTTTCCTGCGGTGATTCATTGACATCCACGGGGTTATTCTGTTGTATTTCGTCTGTATATACATATTGAATCGGTTTATACGTGCCTTGATCTTCACCATCCATACGTACAAAAATATTCAATGGCAATTCTCTAAATTCTTCGATTGTTGTAGATAAGGGCACACCAATTTGAACAAAAGAATTGGGTTGATCTCCAAGAGACAACACCTTGCCGATTACCGTTTTCGTTACAATCCCCATCTCTTGCAACTCATCCCACTGAAGTGTAAACTTCTGGCCTACACGACGAATAACAGGAGCAAATCGATTTGGATGAACAGAGATATGCATTGTCTCCACAGGTAACACGGCACCTGCTTCATTTCTATATTTAAAAAAATGATTTTCCGTAAGTGAATTTGTTCGGAGTAAGTTAGCATTTTCTAAACCATATATTATAGGCAGTCTACTTGCATCTGCCTCGGTTAAACCCGATATTAAAATTTCACAATAATTTTCACTAAAGGATAGTTCACCAAGAACCGTGTTCCCCTCTTTAAACGGGACATGAATTAATTTACGTCTTTCTCTCGCATTCAAAATAAGCGGACTACCTTCAGTTGGAAATTGTGATATTTCTTCTTCTGTCGGAAACCACGGACTTAATTGGGTTGGTTTTTTAGATAAACTGTTGTTATCGTTTGCACTAATGTTATTGACATCTAATTGTTCACTTATTGACCGTACACCTTCACCGTTAGGCTTGAACTGCGAAGGTGTACGTGTGTTATCACTCGTCCCCGGTTGCGGCGGTTGTTCTCTCCCTTCCATCACTGCGATTTCTTCTTCTGTTGGCGGGGCTGGAATATTGTCATCTAACTCTGACGGTTCACTTGTCGTGCTTGTCCCCGGTTGGGGATCCATTTCACAGCATTCTACTGCTGAGCGTTTTGCTCGACCTCCAATACCGCACGGTCTGCAAACTTGTATCTCCGTTTCTTCAACCGCACTTTCTTCTTCGATCTCCTCGCTGATTTGTTTCACCGCTGTCTCTTCTGCCCCAACCGCGCTGTCCTTTATCATTTCAAGCTGGGTGGCCGTTCTTGATATAATGCCTGCTCCTTTACTCATTCCCTTGAAAACTAAGGTCGTTGCATCTTGTGGACTGATTGGCACAAAACTTCCAATCGGCTCAATGGCTAGCACAGTAAACTGAACGTATTTCAGTTTATCTAATATCTGTGCTTGCCACCCCGGACTGTCAAATAAGTTATGCTCGATCATTTCAACCATAGGTAAAAATAGGTGTTGTAAAGCTTGCCGTTGCCCGGTTATGTTCTCTTTGGCTTGCTTGACCTGGAGCACGTTCTCCGCTGCTGCCTCTAGATTACTCCAATATGTGGCACGCCCTTCCTCTGTCCAAGCTGCTCGCTCCAACGTGGTAAGCAGTTGCGCTTGAGCTACCAAATCCGAAATCGTTATTTCCGAATCGATATGCTCTATCAATTTCGCCAACAACACCATCGTTCGCAGCACTTGTTGCTTGTCCACTTGCTGTCGGATATGCGCATTCGTTTCCGCTTCCCCGGGGCCGAACAAGCTGGCCTGCAAGCTATTCTCCACGGCTTGCACCGCTTGTTTATTGCCTTCGTATATCGATTTGACGAGTTGACTAGGATGCTGGAGCGATTCGGCTAACGTGTTTCCAAGCTTGGTGAAAAGTTTAGCAAAGGTAGGTTCATTGGCTATTTTTCTGGCATGCTCCCCTTCTACCCCATCCATCATCATTTTCAACTGTTGTCCCAAACCATTAACCATACTTGCATAGTGGGAAGCTTGCTCCACGGTGGTATATAGCCGTTGTTTTGCTTGGTTATTTTCTGTTTTCTGCGTGGATGGCATCGTTGTTCCTTGTTCCGGCTGAATGGCCTGCCACAGGCTGTGATAAGGGAGCCTTTGTCGGTTTTTAAGGACTTGAATCAGTTGTTTCGTCTTCGCTTCGGCACGCCGCTCTGCAGCTTCACGTTCCTCTCCCTCTTCTGACCAGCTTGCCCACAAATCTGTTAGTAAAACTTTCCCATCCAGCCTTTGTTGTTCTACACGATCACGAGCACTATGCTCGATCTGGTTATAGGCCTCTTGTTCCCGTTCGTCTGCTCTTTTGAATTGCTGCTGAATTTCTGCCACGATGTCGGCATTTTGCTGCCTCATCATCGCTAGTAATTGATTTTCAAGTACGGCTAACTCCTCTATGTCTAACTCCTCTAATCGAGATTGTTGGAAGAACTGCAACAGGGGTTCAACATGTTTTTGGTTGATCGACGCTAGTTGGGTAACTATTGTATTCATTTGGGTATGTAAATCATGTTGTTTCGCTTGGAATGGCTGCAGGAAATCAGTACTTCCATCTTCTTTTATTTCAGGTGGCAAGTGACCCAATAGAACTTCTAACCTAGAGGAGATTTGTTCCATATTTTTATAATTGGTTATCGCATGTAGGGTAGATACCATTGTTTTTACATGGTCATTTGCTGGTGTACTTATTTCAGACGAAATCATCGCCATGCTTGATTCCAAGTCTTGTATCATCGTGTGTAAGGCATTTGTGATGCGTTGTATTTTCTGTTGATAGAATGCTAGAAGTTGTTGCTTCGCTTGACCATCTGCTTGTGCAGCTTTGTTTTCAACTTGCAGCAGCTCTTGTTGATTGTTGTGCAGGGTTTTCCGCTGAGCTTGATGTTGAGCTTGCTGCTGCTCTAACGAAGTAATTTGCTGATTATAGTGGGCGGTAATATCGGCTATGCTGTTCTTGATGGCCTGCACTTGTTTTTGGCCTTCACGGATGGCTTGTATTTGCTGTTTTACCCGCCTATCCGCTCCTCGGCCTCTAGGTTTCTTCCCGTGCAGGATTTGCCCTAATAGATTCATATCATTAATTTTTCCTACATTATACCCAGTACTATTTTCCCTTATTTCTTTCATCACTTGTTCATAAAGTACTTTCACCTGTTGTATTTCTGTAGCTAGCCTCTTCTCTTCTTCTATTAATTTTTTTTGTTGTTCTTCTAGTTTCATTTGTTTTTCTTGCTGTACTGCTTGTAATTGTTTTTCCCCTATGGTTAATAGGGAACTGAGCTCTGCAGCAGGTGTTTGTCCTTTTGCATACAAAAGAGAAGGAGAACAGATTTCTACAGCTAATAAATTGCAACTTATTAATACAATAAGACTGGTATTACTAATTTTTTTTAAATACATCTTCCTCTTCATAAATTTACCTCCTCCAAATTATTCTTACAATGTTAATATTAATGATAATGATCAGTTTTACAACCCCCGAATTAATTCTTTCTTGTCGAAAAATACCTTTTACTAATATTTACTGAGAGTTATACCATTTTCCCTGAGCCGTAATGTTCAGGCAAGTCTTGCCATGGCGCTCCGCTTCTAGCGACCCATGGGTTCGAATTCAACGGCAACAAGATTGTCGAAGAAAAGCTGGATTGGGCTAAGCTTTTCTCTTGATCCGAGCAAGGGGAAGCGCTTGAGCTGCCGAGGCTCGGGTAGAATGGAATACCAAGGATCGAAAAGAGTATAACTACGGCAAAGTTCAGGCATAAGCTGGATCTGGGACTAGTTTTACCAGTAAACTCTTGCGGGTGGCCAATAATGCAGATATAATGTATATTAACTACTAATCAATAAATAATACTGATTGTTGTTTACAACATCGGTATGCGGTATAAAGGCAGGTGAACGATAGTGAAGGAAATCATTCAGTTCAAAAAAGGCGTGCTCGGCTTGTGCGTAATGGTGCTGATCAATCAGCGCGATCGGTATGGCTTCGAGCTGGCGCAGCACATATCGAAGCATGTGGAGGTGGCGGAAGGGGCGTTGTACCCTGTACTTCGCCGCATGGTGGCGGATGGGCATTGCACGACCTACCTACAGGAGTCGACGGAAGGACCGCCGCGCAAATATTACAAGCTGACCCCTGCGGGCAAGGCATACATGATGGAGCTGGTCAGCGAATGGGAGAAATTCGTAGGCGGCGTGCAAAGGCTGTTGGAGACGGCTGCTGATGGAGATCAGGAGCCGGATAACGAGGACAACGGGGAGATCGTTCGTACAGAAGCGGAAGGGAACGTCTAAATTCATTCGGTGTAAGAAAATAATACATTTGATTGCAGAGGTGAGAAGGATTGCATAAAGAGTATTTTTTATTGAAGCTGAAGTATGGACTGATGTCGCTCCCGGCCGAAGAGAGAGACGAGATTTTGGAAGAGTACAGCGCGCATTTCGCATTTGGCGAGCAGCAAGGGCGGACGGAAGAGGAGATTGCACGGGAGCTTGGCGATCCGGAAGAGTTGGCGGTCGAGCTGCTAGGGACTCGGGATGGGGGAGCAACCGAAAGGAACGAAGGTGGAATGGACCAGCCATCGGGTACCTTCCGGCCTGATATGCATCGGGGGCCGGACATGCAGGGCGCAGGCTATGGCCCCCACGGGATGCCGCACGGAACGCCGCCTATGCCGCCGCCGATGTATGATATGCCTCACAGGGATGGGTACGGCCCTCCATCGAGAAGCGCGATCAGCATTATCGGCGCTATCTTCTCTTGTTTTTTCGCCGTTCCGCTTCTTATTGGCGGATGGGGATTATGCGTTGGCCTGGCTGGCGTCACGTTCGCTCTGTTGATCGCTCCGCTGTTGTATCCGTTTAAGCTGGCCTTCGGGGGAGCCTTCTACGGAGCGGAAATGTCCATCATGTTCATCATGTTGGGTATCGGGATTTTCATGATTCAAGGCCTAGGTATGTTGTTCCGCGCCTATGGCCGTCTAAATTGCAATTATTTCCGATGGGTTGCAGGAAAGGAGAGAAGATAGATGAATAAAACTATTTTGAACATGGTCGGAATAGGCTGCATTGCCGCCGGAGTATTAGGTCTATTTACATTCGGGACCGAGACGCTGACCACTTCTCAGCACCCGCATTATCAATATACGATCGATGCCGGAACCGAATTGAAGCGGATCGAGCTGGAAGGAGACCTCGGCGATATTCAGGTCAATTGGGTGTTCGACGGGGGGAACACGATCGAGATCAACGGTCAGGCTCCGGATCAGGTGATATCCAACCTGGGCGGGACGGAGGTGAACAATGGTACGCTTGTGCTCGACTATCGAAGCAAGGAACCGGAGCGATGGATTCGGCTTTTCGGCGTCAACTCGCAGAAGCAGAACCATGACATCACGATTCATGCGACGGAGACACAGGCGCTGGAGCGCCTGAAAGCCAATATAGCTATGGGGACATTTAAGATGACCGGCGGCCGGGTAGATGAACTGGAGGTGAACAGCAATCTCGGGGAAGTGATTGTGAAGGAACTACAGGGGAATCGAGTGACGCTGTCCTCGGATGCCGGCTCAGTGCTGGCGGAGGATGTGGATGCGATGGTAGACGTGAGCTCCTCTCTGGGCAAAGTCAAGCTGCTGCATACGACTCAATCCGTCATGGCCAAGACCGATGCCGGAAAAATTATCATCGATCAGAAGGAACCGCACCCGATAACGGCCAGCAGTAATCTCGGCGCCATTCAAATCTCGGTTTCGCCTCAGTTTAACGGTGTATATGATCTGCGTACGAATCTGGGAGATATTGAAGCCCCGGATTCGAAAATGAAAAGCGACATGATGATTCGGGCCCGAACGGATCTTGGGAAGATTACCATTGTCGAAAAATAGCTTGTGATCTCGAGAGATGTGATTATAATCGGTTATAAGCGAATGTTCAAGATATCCGCGGTCGGCTGCGGTTAAATGTCGATTTTTTGAACAACCTTTATATTGAATTCATTTTGCTTTGCGGCATGAAAAGGGGCAATACGATGAAACCGATTCAGAAAGTACTTACATTGGCAGGCTCTGATTCTAGCGGGGGCGCAGGCATTCAAGCCGATTTGAAGACGTTCCAGGAGCGCGGCGTATACGGAATGACCGCGATTACGACCATTGTCGCGATGGACCCGAACGATTCTTGGGCGCACCGCGTCTTCCCGATCGAGCTATCTACGATAGAAGAACAGTTGAAGACGATTCTAAGCGTAGGCATTCAAGGTATGAAGACGGGAATGCTGGGCTCGATTGATATCATTGAATTGGCTGCGCGGACGATGGAGAAGCATAATGTTCCGAACCTGGTCGTAGATCCGGTCATGGTTTGCAAAGGAGCGGATGAAGCTCTTCATCCGGAAACGAATGACGCGCTGCGCGACATTCTCGTGCCGAAGGCGACCATCGTTACGCCGAATCTGTTCGAAGCCTCGCAATTGGCGGGCATGGCTCCGATCCGTACGCTGGACGAGATGAAGCAGGCGGCGGCTCTGATCTATGAAAAGGGTGCCAAGTACGTGCTCGTGAAGGGCGGCGCCAAGATTGGCCTGGCGACCTCGGTCGATGTGCTCTATGATGGCTCGGAGTTCGAGCTGCTTGAGGCGAAAGTTATTGATACTACCTTCACGCATGGCGCCGGCTGCACGTATTCGGCCGCGATTGCCGCCGAGATGGCAAAGGGGCATTCGATCCGCGACAGCGTCCATACGGCGAAGCGGTTCATTACGGAGGCGATCCGCCATTCGTTCCGCCTAAACCAGTATGTCGGTCCGGTTCGGCATAATGCGCTGCGTCAGATTGAGCACGGGGAGCAGGAGTAAGGAAGCCGGTTAAGGTTCTGTCAATCATCTGTGAAAATGTCACCCTAACTGTGCTATGAAAATGTCACTTGTTCGAATGGAGGCCACCTTCACCAGGGGGCCTCTGTAGCTGTTGTGCTGCGAGTACATCGCATCTTGGAAGGTACTGCGTTTTGTGTTACGCTTAGAAGCGTTGAGCGTAGCTTTCCACGGATGTTCAT
>NZ_BALG01000023.1 GCF_000315235.1 Paenibacillus popilliae ATCC 14706
TCTTATTCTATTTCACATGAAGCTTCCTTGCCTCTTCCATCCAATCTTGCTTGAACTCATCATTACAACCAACGGGAGTATTTTATAAGTCTATCACCAGAATAATATTCGTACTTTGTGCCACTACCTTTATCGTATCGAACAGGCTTATTACATTGCTCCTCATTATGTGCTTGACACCTATATACAATTGATCCGGCAAATGCCGATTCGGTGGCAAACCCACCCATTAAAATAGTAGCGCAACTTAAAACAATGAGTTTTCTAAATTTCATCTCAATGCACCTTCCTTTTCCAAATATGTCTTGCAACGACTATATTACAATATCTATTGGAAAATGTAAACAACTATTTTCAAATCTTTGGATCCGTCAGCTTATCATGCTACGTGCAACAGGTAAATAAATAGCCACTGCAAATACTGATGGACTCGATGATTGGTTTTCTCAAGGATTTATTGGGGGCACTTGGACCGTCCGTCTTGAAATTCCGTTCTGGTAAACGTTATGAACAGTATGGGAACGGTGTGCAGGGTTGGATGTGCACCAAGAGGCCGTCGTTGCCTGTGTATGGGCAGGGTCTCCCGACATAAAACCGAAGCAGGAAATCAAAACATGTGGAACCCACGACCAAGGAGTTGCTAAAACTCCATAACTGGCCCGTGGAGCAAGGATGTGCGCATGTTGCCATGGAGAGACCGGCACTTGTTGGAGGCCGGCATGGAATTGGATGGAAGGTTCGCTTGAGCTTGTGTTGGCGAACCATAGCGATTCAGGCAGAAAAACAGATAGGAAAGACGCGGTCTGGATCGCTCCATTGCTGCGCTGCGGGTTGATCGAAGCGAGCTTTGTGCCACCGGAAGATATCCGGGATTTGCGCGATCTCACCGGTATCGTCGGAAGTTGGTTAACGACGTGACAGCGAAAAAGAACCGTATTCACAAAATCCTTCAGGATGGGAACATTAAGTTGACCATCTTCCGGCCAATACGAACGGTTCCACCCGAAGCGCATGCGTCATAATCAGAGCAGAAAGAAGTCCGCCATCGTGCACAACAGGATAAGCATACTGATGACCTGATTCAAGTTGTAGGAGGCCACGTTCATCCGCTTCCGGTTGCTAGGTCGGACGATGCGGTGCTCGACCGCAAGCAGCACGGCGGAGATCGCGATGCCCGTCAAGTAGATCCAGCCGAGTCCCCGAATAAAAAAGAGGGCGAACAGCACCGCCAGCATAATCGTATGGAACGAGCGGGCGATGAACAACGCATCCTCGTAGCCGAACAGGCTCGGCACGGACCACAGACCCGTCTTCCGGTCGAACTCGATATCCTGCGTCGCATAAATAATATCGAAGCCGGCAATCCAGAGCATGACCACCAGGCCAAGCAGGAATGGCGTCAAGGCCAGCTTGCCCGTGACGGCGAACCAGGCTCCCACCGGTGCGGACGCAATTGTGAAGCCGAGATACAGATGGCAGAGCCAAGTGAACCGCTTCGTGTACGAATACGAGCAGATGAGGACAATTGCGACCGGCGACAGCCAGAGACAGAGTGGATTCAACATGCCTGCCGCGAAGAGGAAGACGGCGAAGTTCAGCAGGATGAACGCCGTCACCTCCCGCTCCTGAAGCAGCCGCTGCGGCAGATGGCGGTGGGCCGTCCGCGGGTTCGCCTCGTCGTATTCCCGGTCGGCCAGCCGGTTGAAGGCGTTCGCGCCGTTCCGCGCCGCCACCAGCGCGATGAGCGACCACAGCATCACATGCGCGGACGGCAGACCGTCGGCGGCCCATACCATGGAGATAAGTGCGAACGGCAGCGAGAATAGCGTATGCGAGAACATAACGAGCTCGCCAAACAGCCGGGTCTTGCGGTACAACTTCTGCATCCACGTCATTCCTGAATCCCCCAATATCCATCATCCAAACTGCCTATACTATATGCCGCCCAGAACTTCATCCAGCGCTTCCAGCATCGCATCGATATCGCCCGCCTCGATGACGAGTGGCGGCTGGAACGCCAATACGTTGCGGCCGATGCCGTTCTTCCCGATGAGGAAGCCGCGATCCTTCATCGCTTCCAGCACGGCATCGGTAAGCGCGGCACTGTCCGTCCCCGCCGCGCCCTGCAGCTCCGCGCCGAGCATCAGGCCGCGGCCACGCACGTCAGCGATCACCTTATGCTTCCGTTGCAGCTCTTCCAATCCCTGCTTCAACCGGTCGCCCAACCGGGACGCCCGCTCGATTAGCCCTTCTTCCTCGATGTAATCTAATACGGCCAGGGCCGTGGCGGACGAGACCGGATTGCCGCCGAAGGTCGAGGCAGATGGACGGTTGAAGCTCGCCGCAATCTCGTCGGTCGTCGCAAAGGCGCCGATCGGCACCCCGTTCCCAAGCGCCTTGGCCATCGACAAGATATCCGGCTCGACGCCGTCATCGTCGAGCGCGAACATGCGGCCGGTGCGGCCGAAGCCGGTCTGAATCTCATCCGCGATCAGCAGCACGCCATAGGCCTCAAGTAGCGCCTTCACTTCACGGAAATAGCCTTCCGGCGGCACGATGATGCCGCCATTGCCCTGAACAGGCTCGACAATCATGGCCGCATACCGCTCGGGTGCTGCCTCGAGCGCCTGCTTCAGCGCCTCCAAGGAGCGCTGCATGGCGGCTTCCGCGTCCAGACCAGGCTCGTACGGCCGCGGAATGAACGCCACGCCGCCTTCATCGAGATGGTCGTCAGCCCGCCACATCGGCAGGCCGGTCACGCCCATCGTCAGCCAGGTGCGGCCGTGCAGCCCATACTCCAGCGCCAGGAAATCACGGCGCTTCGTATGCAGCCGTGCGAGCAGCAGCGCGCCCTCATTGGCCTCTGAGCCGCTGTTGCAGAAGAACGTCCGTGATAGCCGGCCCGGCAGGATGCCGTTCGCCAGCCGCGCAGCCAGGTCGGCCATCGGCTGCGTCAAATAAATCGTCGTCGTATGCTGCAGCGTCTGCATCTGCTTGACCGAAGCCTCCGCGATGCGGGGATTGCAGTGGCCGCAAGCGACGACGGACACGCCGGCGAAGAAATCCGTATACTGTCGGCCTTCATGGTCGTACACGTATTGCATGGAGCCGCGCACGATCTGCGGCGGCTGACGGTAGAAATGCTGCGTGCACGGGTAGAAATAAGCCCGCCGCTTCGCCAGCACGCCGTCCGGCCCGATAAAGGCGCTCTCCTCTGCGCCGCTTGCCCGGCTAACTTCCGGCCGTTCGTTCCCGATGCCTGTCATCGCGCACCCGCTCCTTCCTTCTGCCCGGCTGCTTCCTTCTGATCCGTCACTGCCTTCGCTTCGGCCGCTCCCTTCGGCTCGCCCATCGGGCTGTCGAATTGCAGCGCGCCCAGCGTATAGCCGGCATAGACCGGCTTCATTCCGCGATAAATATCCTCGCACCGTTCCAGCTCCTGCAGCGCCGTCCGGTAGGCCTGCACAATATCGCGCAACCGTTCGACCGGATAGGACTGCCCTTCAATCCGGAAATGGTTCACTCCAGCAGAGTGGAGCTCGGCGAGGAACGGCATGTAGCACAGCTCCTTACACAAGGCGAGATGGTTGCGGCCGCGAGAATCCCGGTAGACCGGATTCTCCCCCTTGTCCGTCATCAACACGAGGTAACGGTTGTCGACGTAACGGTTATCCTCCTGACCGATTGGCTCCAGCACCTCCGCATTCTCATACAGATTAAGCTCCAGATACATGACGACCGGAGACCCGTGCACGATCACCTCGACCGGAACCGGACTCTGCTCCAGCAGCAAGCCGAGATCATTGAGCGGCAGCTCCAGCGAGGCCGTTACCCGCTTCAGGCCGAAGTGCTCGTGATAGAACTCGGCCGAACGGGCGTTGTAGACGTTCAGATTGACGTCCCCGATCAGCGGCAGGCCCGCATCGCGGAAGCGGCGCATCGCGCCAATATTCGTAACGAGAAGCCCGCCAAGGCCGCTGCGGTCCTGCGCCAGGGCATGGCTATATTGCTCCATATGCAGGCCGTCCATCATGCGCGGCAGGCCGAGCACCACCTGCGACGCGCCGGCGCCGCCGGCAATCCGTTCGATATCGCTGCGCGTAAACGGCTGGGCAGGCTGGAACACGTCCCCGGCAAGATAGACGAAATCGGCGCCCGCTTCCAGCGCCGCCTGCGCCTGCTCGGCATCGTTCACATGCACAGAGAGCTGCGGACGCTCCGTCCGGCGGGAGGGGGTACGCACCTCCGCCAGAGCGGCCTTCACTTGTTCGATGCGCTCTGCCTTCATCTCGCGCTCGGCGGTCGGGGTGCTGAACACTTTGCCCGTGCTGTAGAACTTGCCGGTTCCTTCATAACGGGTATTGAGATAATCCAGTCCGGGCTTGCCGAACGCATAGGCCGTCGTGAAATCCCGCTTCCGGTTCTCGAACAGCTTGCGGCTGTCCTGCGCGCGTTCGAATCCGATCGGATCGGCGATATAGCGGTCGATCGCGTCCCCGTAGCCGTTCACCAGCAGGCGGAGGAACTCGGCGTCGCGCATCCGGCCCTCGATCTTGAAGGAGGTGATTCCCGCCTCGATCAGCTCCGGGATATGCTCGTACAGGTTCATATCCTTGGCGGCCAGCGGATACTCGGTCGGGTATACGTTGCCGTCCTTTTTCACACGGTACTCCCAGCGGCACGGCTTCATGCAGCGGCCCCGATTGGCGCTGTTGCCGAACAGCAGCGAGCTGTAGTAGCAGTTGGCGCCATGCACCGTACACATATCGCCATGGACGAAGTATTCGAACTCCATGCCGGTCTTCGCCTGCAGCAACTGCGCCGTCCGCAGATCCATCTCCCGGGAGGCGACGATGCGCGTTACGCCAAGCTCCTGCAGGGCGCGAATCATTTCTTCATTATGCACATTCATCATTACCGAGGCATGCACAGGAAGCCGATTCAGGTTCATCTCCTTAATCAGCGGAAACACGGCCATATCCTGAGCGATAATCCCGTCCGGACCGACCTCGTCCAGGAACGACAAATACTGCTTCGCTTCCTCGATATCTTCCCCGTTCAGCAGATTGTTGACCGTCACATAGACACGCTTGCCCCGTTCATGCGCCATCTCCACCGCCGTCCGAATCTCGTCGCAGGATAGATTGTAGCCTTTGCGCATCATCCGCATGTTCAGCGATGGCCCGCCAAAATAGACGGCATCGCAATTCGCATCCATCACTTCTTTGAAAATGTCAAACGTACCTGCCGGTGCCAGCAGCTCGACTTCTTTACCGTGAAAATACCTAGCCATGCCCGTTCCTCCTATCCCACATTCCATGCTGTCGATTTTATTTTTCCTAATTTTAAATATATCAGGTTTTGAAATCTTTATGTGATATTTTTCGCTTAATAGGCTGCAAATATAAACGTGGTGGTAATCGAATATAACCGATCCGATCACCAATACGATATGAACAGCAGCAGGACGACGAACGACGCGATGAACAGGGTGTCCGGCGTCCGCCATACGAGCCTGCGCAGCGACGTGCGCGGTGCATGCAGCACATATCCCCGGGCCTCCATTGCCTGAACCAGCTCCTCGGCCCGCCGGAACGCGCTGACGATGACAGGCACCATCAGCGTCATGACCATCTTGCCCTTCTGGACGAAGGAGACCTCGTGGAAGTCGGCGCCGCGTGAAGCCTGCGCCTTCATCACCTTATCCGCCTCCTCGAATAGGGTCGGAATGAAGCGTAGCGAGATGCCGATCATCATCGACCACTGCTGCGGCGAGCCGCCGACATAGCGCAGCGGCTTCAGTACCCGCTCCAGGCCGAGGTTAAGCTCGACCGGGGTCGTCGTGAACGTCAGAATCGCAGTGAAGGTGACGAGCAGCGCCATGCGCCACACTGCGTACGCCCCGTAGGTGACGCCTCCGGTCGTAATATGAAGCTGGCCCACATTCACCAGCGAGTTGCCGGTCTTGTCAAATAAGATATAGAACAGGAACATGAAGGCCATGATGAACCAGAGCGGCCGCGACGCCCAAAAATATCGGGTGAGTGAAATGCGCGAGCTCATCATGACAAGCAGAGCGAGTCCGCTCAGCACCGCGAGTTCCGCGAACGCGGCGGCCATAATGACCGTAATCAGAAAGAGGAGCATCGCCACCAGCTTCCCCCGCGGATCGAGGCGGTGAATCCAGGAATCGGCGGCGACATACCGGCCGAGCATCATTTTGGCTTCCATCTGGCTAGTCCCCCTCCCTGCTGTCTACTGAGCGGCCCGCCCTTCCATCTGCCTCCCTGCCCAGCCGCTCCGCGATCCAATCGGCCCAGCCCGCCGGATCGGACGGCAGGGCATCGAGCGGCACGCCCGTCTTCTCCGCCACCTGTGCCGCGAGGCGCAGCGTGGCGGGAAGCTCGATGCCGGCCGCTTCCAGTTCCCCGGGCTGGCGCATCAACTCCGCCCGGCCGCCCTGAAACACGATGCGGCCTTCCTTCATCAGGATGAAGCGGTCGGCATGCGCGAACACTTCATCCAGGCGGTGCGTCACCATGACGACCGCCTTCCCCTGCTGCGTGCACAATTCGTGCAGCAGCCGGATCAGCTCCGCCCGGCTGACCGGGTCCAGCGTCGCCGTCGGCTCGTCCAGCACGAGCAGCTCTGGATCGGAGGCGAGCACCGTCGCAATCGCGACCTTGCGAATCTGGCCTCCGCTCAGCTCGAACGGGCTGGCCTCCAGCACCGACGGCGGCAAGCCTACCATCGCGAGGGCCTGACGCGCAGCTTCGGCAGCCGCCTCGGGCTTCGATCCGAATTGAATCGGCCCGAACATCAAATCCCGTTCGACCGTCTCCTCGAACAGTTGATGCTCGGGGAATTGCAACACGAGCCCGACCCGACGGCGCAGCGGCTTCAAGCCGGACTGCTTCACACCGCCCTCGAAGGTATATTCCAGCACCTGCAGCTTCCCGGAGGTCGGCTGCAGGATGCCGTTGAAATGCTGCAGCAGCGTCGATTTGCCGGAGCCGGTCGAGCCGAGCACGACCGTGAATCCGGAGCCGACGGCAAAATTCAAATCCTGCAGCGCATGGACGGCAGGTTGTCCCTGCGCAATATAATCGTATGTCAATCGTTCAGCGTGCACGATGGCCATAAGGCGTTCACCAACTCTCTCTCGTCATTCGTCGAGGCGACCGGTAACCCCCTCTCTCGCAGCGCTTGGGCCACCGACCAGACGAACGGGGCCTGCAGCCGGCAGTCCCGCATCAGCACCTTATCCGCGAACAAAGTCTCCGGGGTGACATCCGCCGCAATCTTCCCGTCCTTCAGCACGATCGCGCGATCGGACGCCATAATCTCTTCGGCATCATGCGTAATGGATACAATCGTATATTTGCCGGTCGCATGAAGCTCCGTCCAATAGGCCGTCATCTCCCGCTTGGAGCGCTCGTCGAGCATTGAGGTCGCCTCGTCGAAGATGAGCACCTCCGGCTCCAGCACCATCATGCCGGCGATGGCAGCCCGCTGCTTCTGTCCACCGGACAGCTGCGCCGGATGGCGGTCCAGCAGCGGATCGACGCCGAACCGTCGTGCCACCTCCACCAGCCTGCGCTCCATCTCCGCATGCGGAAGGCAGCGGTTCTCCATGCCGAAGGCGATGTCGTCCCGGACCGTGATCGCGAAGAATTGATTGTCCGGATTCTGGAACAAGAATCCGACGCGGCGGCGAATCTCCTCGAGGCTGGCCTCGGACAGCGTCAGGCCGGCCACCTCAATGCGGCCAGCCTGGGGCAGATGCAGACCGTTCAGTAGCTTCACCAGCGTCGACTTGCCGGAGCCGTTCGGGCCGACAATGGACACCCACTGCCCCTGCGGAATGCGGAGGGACAGATCGTCGAAGAGCAGGCGGTCGGCCCGATACTGGTATCGGACGCCGGACAAGACGACCGCGTCATGCGCGCCGTGCTGGTTCGGCCGGCTGTCCAGGACAGCGCCCGGCGAAGGCGGCGCCTGTTCCGGCGCCCCCGGCGCTCCGTCAGCCCGGACATTCGAAGCGAGCGCCTGCTTCCGATCGAGCGCCGCCTGCCGGTTCACATCCGCCGCCGAGCTGTCGATCTGCGGCGTCAGCTTGTCGAAGAGCGGGAGCTTCGCCAGCGCCGCCACAATGTACTTCACGGCAATACCGATGAAGACGCCGGTGACAACGCCGGTAAGCAGCAGCACCGGCAGGTAGTAAAATATATTTGCGGTGCGAAATACAATATATGCGGCCGTCAATTGGCCCGCATTATGCGCTGCGCCGCCCACCACGGAAATGCCGATGAGGCTGACGTGATTTTTGCCGACGGTCAAGATAGCATACATGACGAGGAAGCTGAACAGCGATCCAAGGAAGCTGAACAGGAATGCGGAGAAGGTCCCCAGCATCAAGGTCATAAGCAGCGTCTTCAAGACGACTAGCATCAAGGCGTCGCGGCCGCGCAGGAAGTAGAGGCAGGCGAGAATCATCACATTCGCGAGCCCCAGCTTCGCCCCCGGAATCGGCAAAATCGTCTGCACGGGCAGCATCGCTTCCACGAAGCCGAGCACGACAGCTACGGCACTGAAAATCGCGATAATAACCGCCCTCTTCAAGGCGTCCGAAGAAGATTCCCCCTTCCGCAAGGCGGGGCTATTGTACGACCGCATCAATCTCATCCTCCTCTGCGCCGCCCTCGCTTACCAGCTCGACGAGCACGCGATGAGGAATGCAGACGATCGTGCTGTTCGGACGGGTAACGAAGCCGAAGGACAGACATACTTTATCCGGGCAATCGGCATCGAACATTTCGATCCCATAGTCGTGAACCTTCAATATATTTATTCCTTTGCTTGTTTCCACTTTTATAATCTGCTCTTCCTGCGTCAGTTCTACTTTTTGATAAAATTCTCCGTCCACCGTAATATTGGCAAACACGTTTGGATTGTGCAAATTTTCACTTTCTTGTTGAAACAGCCATTTCGGCACAAGAAACGCCAGCGCCGCGATGACAATGACTCCGATGAGAATCAGGTCTCCACGTTTCATTGCAATGACTCCTTGGATTAAATTTGAATAGTTTATCTTTTGCCATTATACATCTCCTATCCCTCCTCATCAATGAACTTCCATGTCCATCCGATGACATCTGCTGTCGAATCCGCCCCGCCTGTAGCAGAATCATAGGGGCTTCCTTGCAACTCCATCCGCAACTGTTATAATAAGCGTGTTCCGCCAGCGAGCTTCACCGCGAAGGGAAGCAAGCCCCGGCGCGAACCGATATCCAGTTAGTCTAACCGAACGGAGGAATTGAGAATCATGACACAACATCGACGGCTACCCATCCGAAGCTGCCTCCTTCTGATCGCGGTCTTCGTCCTTGCGCTTGGCGGGTGCGCCAAGGGGAATTCCACAAACGCTGGCTTTGCCTCCGAAGCGTCTTCGATCAAGCAGCAAACGTATTTTATCTTCGATACGATCGTGACGGTCAAAATAGTTGATGAACAAGCAGGAGACGCCCAATTCAAGGATATCGAAGCGATCCTCAAGGAGATCGACCATAAAATGAACCGCCAGGACAAGGAGAGCGAAATCTCTAACGTCCAAGCCGCTTCCGGCAAGCAAGCCGTGGCCGTCTCCCAGGATACATTCGATATCATCGCCACCTCGCTGGACTATGCCAAGCGCACCGGCGGCATGTTCGATCCGACAGTCGGCCCGATCATCGATCTGTGGGGCATCGGCTCAGAGCATGCCAAGGTTCCCGATCCGGCCGAATTGAAGCAGAAGCTGGAGCTGGTCGACTACCGGGATGTCACCCTCAATCCGGACAAGCGGGAAGTGAAGCTCGAGAAGGAAGGCATGGAGCTTGACCTCGGCAGCATTGGCAAAGGCTATGCCGCTGACCGACTCGCGGATTATTTGCGCGAGTCGGGATTCGAGAGCGCCATCGTCGATCTCGGTGGAAACATCTTCGCCGTTGGGCCGAAGCCGGGCGGCAAGGATTGGATCATCGGGGTGCAGGACCCGGATGAGACCCGCGGCAATCAGATCGGCAAAATGAAGGTGCAAAACAAAACGATTGTCACCTCAGGCGTGTATGAACGGTATTTCGTCGAAAACGGCAAGCACTATCACCACATCCTGAACCCGATGAACGGGTATCCAATCGAGAATAATCTGAGCAGCGTCACGATCGTGACAAGCAGCTCGACGCATGCCGATGCCCTGTCCACCTCGACGTTCGCTCTCGGACTCGACAAAGGGATGGAGTTCATTGCATCCAATCCGGAAGCCGAGGCTATTTTCATTACGACCGATCACAAAGTATATTGCACGCCGGGCATTAAGGATATTTTCGAGCTGACAAATAGCAATTACACTATTGTCAAGCCATAGTCGTCTCCTGCCGATCCTTTGCCTAAATCGCGGATAGCACGGCGCCTGTTGCGATGCGGTGGAAGAATGGAGAATGCGAGACGCGATGCTCTCCGACCGGATCGTTCGCATTGAACGGAAGCCGCTCCACCTCCAGCTCCTCAAGCCTGTCCACACGGCCCTCCACATAATCGAGCAGCCGCTCCTCGGCCGATTGCAGCCGGGCCAGCACCCCGCCGTAACGGATGTCGAGCACTTCCCAGCCGAACGGCTTGCTCGTCCCCATCCACAGCAGGCGATGCGCCTTGCGCGTCAGATCCACCTGCGCGCGAACGCGCGGAATGATGATCTCTGCCAGATGACGGAGCCTCTCTTGTTCCTGGGCCCGATAGGCGACTGTCACCTGCTGGCCAAGCGTTCCCTTCATGGCCAGCGTCTCCGCCAGCTTCGCATAGAACCCGAACACCAGCTTATGCGTGCCCGCAGCTTGCGATTCGGCGGCAGCAAGCCGCTCCGCCAGCTTCACGTAATGCGCCGGCAGCGCGGTCCCCAGCTCGCCTTCCACATCTTTGTCGAACAGACCGATTAACGTATCCTGCCAGAGCAGGAACTTGGACGCGTTCGAGCTGTGCATATTATTTTTCGTCACGCCCGGCGTCTCGTCCAGATAGGTCAACTGCCAGTAATCATCCAGTTGCTGGCCGGTGCAGAGGCGGAAGCGCTCCGCCAGCGCGGTCTCGTCCACTTCGCCATCCGTATACCCGTGCTCGGCGAACACCGGATCTGAACCAAGCGCGCGGTGCTTGTCGAGGAAGCTCTCATAGAACCTCTGATCGTCATGGTAATAGTCCCAGTAGACGAACTGGACGCCCTTCGGAATTCGGGCCACTGCATCGCCGGAAAACTCCAGATCCAGATCGTAATAATGGCCCCCATTGTTCATTAGCAAGTGGAAATACATGTCGCTCCACATCATCGGCTTCAAGCCATGCTTCGCCGTAATCTCCAGCACACGCCACAAATGATCGTTCATAATGTCGAACCGTTCTCGAAAGCCGTGCTTGAACAAGTATCGTCCAAGCCCCAGTCCGAACGCCTCGTCCATGCCGATATGGATCCGCTTCGATCGAAGTGGCTTCGAGACGGCCGCGATCATGTCCGCAATGAAGCGGTAGGTGGCCTCGGACCCGGCCAGCAGCACATCCCGGCAATATGGAACGTCCCTGCCTTGCGGTAAGCTTCCACGAACCGCCCCAGCGCCCGGAAAAAATGGATCGGCTCCGCATAACGGATCAAGCCGGCGCTTCCGTCCCAGGACACCGTCAACTCCCCTGCGTCCTGCTCAACCTGGATAACTACCGCATCGGAAGCGGGATTGCCCCCTCGCTTATTTCCACGTCAAGCCGTTGCCGCAGTTCCCGGATACCGGGGATGAAGCGGGCAATATCGCCACGAAAATGAATATGCATCGTCTTGTACCTCCTCTAAGATGTATAGAGCTTCTCCGTGCTGGCCAATGTAAGCGGTACGATGTGATTAGGATAGCGCTTTCGATCCTGTTATGCAACCGCATGGGTCGCGCGCTGTCCGCCAACGCCCCTTGGCCGCCCTTTCCTGGACATGCCAAAAAAGACATGGCTTGCCGATCCATGTCTTGAGGCAGACGTTGCAGCAGCCTTTCCTCCTTGGATCAACGAACCAGGCCCGACCCGGACCTGGTTCGATTATAGGCTAATAGGCTGCGGGCGGAAGCTTATCCCGTAACAGAGTGATCAAGGCTACTCGAGGAGGAAGCCGGCGTATCTGGAGCCGCTGGAGCCGCTGATACGGCAGAAGCGGATGCACGCGTCCCGGAAGTCTGAGCTGGGAAGGCCGCATCCGGATTCGGCCGCAAGTAAGCTAAGCAGTAAGCGCCGGCCACGAAGACGGCACCGCCGGTCAGGTTGCCGAGCCAGACGGGGATGAAGTTCATGATGTACTCTCCCCAGCCGTAATAGCCTTCGAAGATAGCCGCCGGGATGACGAACATGTTGGCGACAACGTGCTGGAAGCCGATGGCCACGAACGTCATCGTTGGGAACCAGATGCCCAATATTTTGCCGCTGAAGCTCTTGGATCCGTAAGCCAGCCACACCGCCAGCGCGACAAGCCAGTTGCAGCCAATACCCGAGACGAACGCTTGCAGGAAGCCTTCTTCCAGCTTGTGCCCAGCGACGGACACGGTCTTCTCCAAATAGACGCCATCGGCGGTCAGACCGACGATATGCCCGAAGAAGTAAGCGACGAAGATCGCGCCCAGGAAGTTGCTCACCGTAATCACGATCAGATTGCGAACGACCTCGCCGGTCGTAATCCGCCCCTTCATCCGGGCCAACGGAACGGCCATCATATTGCCGGTCAGCAGTTCTCCGCCCCCCAGCAGAACGAGGATCAGCCCGATCGGGAAGAGCGAGGCGCCGATAAGTCCGGTGATCGTTCCCCACTCCGGCGGCGCGCCCGCTGTCACCCGTATATACAGTAAGTATCCTAGCGCGATGAATGCGCCTGCCAGAAATCCTAATATCACCATGACCGACAGCGGATTACGGGCCTTGGTCGTCCCTGTCTCCACCGTCACTGCCGCAATCTCCTGCGGCTTCAAGTATCCTGCCATAACTGCATTACCTCCCTGCACCGCAAGTACCTTGCTGGCATTATCGCATCCTCCCGGATAGACGGAAGCGTCATACCCTATGGAATGACGGCCGTATTCCAGGCAGAAAGATGCAAGTTCATTGTATCGAAGCTTCCGCACCGAAGTTGTGCATTTTATCACGCCGAAAACGGAAAAAGCCCTTGCACCTAGCGGTCGCGGACTTTTTTATATGAATTATGCTTTTCCGATAATGCTGCGGGCGATATGAACTCCGGCTGCCCCGGCTTGCGCCAGCCCGCGGGTGACGCCTGCTCCGTCACCGCCGCAGTACAGTCCGGCAATCTCGGATTCGAGCGATGCATCCAGCTGCGGGCGGGCGGAGTAGAACTTTGCCTCGACGCCGTAGAACAGCGTATGCTCGGAAGCGATTCCCGGCGTGACCTTGTCCAGCGCTCCCACCATTTCGATGAGGCTCTTCATTGTATTGTAAGGAAGCACGAGGCCCAGATCGCCAGGAACCCCCTCGTTCAGCGTCGGCTCCAGGAAGCCTTCCCGGATCCGCTTTCCGGTAGAGCGGCGCCCGCGGAGAATATCGCCGTATTTCTGCACAATGACGCCGCCGCCGGACAGATCGTTGGCGCGCTTGCAGATTTCGCGTGCATACTCGTTCGGCTTGTCGAACGGCTCCGCGAACGTGTGCGAGACGAGCAGAGCGAAGTTCGTATTTGTTGAGCCGAGCTTCGGATCCTTGTAGGAATGACCGTTCGCGCACATGATGCCGCTGTGGTTCTCTACCACGACGTGTCCGGACGGATTGCTGCAGAATGTGCGCACCCGCGTGCCTACGGACGTGTTGAAGATGAACTTTCCTTCATACAGATGCTCGTTAATCTCGCGCATAACGACGTCCGACGTCTCGACGCGCACGCCGACATCGACCTGGTTATTGTACATTTTCAGGCGGCGCTTCTTCAGAATCTCCGTCAGCCAGGCTGAGCCGTCCCGTCCCGGCACAATAACGACGTGATCCGCTTCGATCATCTCGCCGCTCTTCAGTTCGATCCCCTGCACGACATGGCGGCCGTCTTCCTTCGCGGTGACGAGATCCGCCACTTCGGTCTTATGCATCGAATCGATTCGGGTCTTCAAGTATTCAAAAATGGATTTCAAAATCTCCAAGTTCTGCTCCGTTCCCAAGTGGCGAACTTCCGCACGCAGCAGCTTCAGCCCTGCCGCATATCCCCGCTGTTCGATCCGGCGCACGGGTTCCGTCGTCGGGTCTGTTATATTCGGCGTAGCTCCATGCTCCAAATTGATCCGGTCCACGTATTGAATGAGAGTAAGCACCTGCAACGGCGGTAAATAATCGGTCAGCCAGCCGCCGAACTCGGTCGTAATGTTGAATTTACCGTCACTGTAGGCGCCGGCTCCGCCGAAGCCGTTCGTGATGGAACAGGCGGGCAAGCATCCGGCGAACGCTTTGCGGCCGATAGCCGGAGGGCATAATTGAATTTTCTCCTCCAGAATCGGACAGCTCCGCCGGTAAATATCATGGCCTTTGTCCACCAACAATACGTTAAGATGGGGGGCCTTCAATGTCAGCTCATAGCATGTAAAAATTCCTGCAGGCCCTGCGCCAACGACAATGACATCATACTTGCTCATCAGATCAAGATCCTCCTCGTCATAACACGTTGTGTGAATCTGAATGGGGCGAATGATGAACTTTTGTTCCTTTTCCAGGCGACAAAAAAATCCTGACTTCACCCGGGTATGCGGAAGCACACCGCTCGTAGTCAGGAATTTACGGCTCCTGGTAGAGACCCCCGGACCTTATCTTCGGGAATATACGAACAGAATCATAATGCTTGCATTGCGATCAACTTCATTGCCGCCCCCCAAGGGAGCCACATGGATATTGTAACGAATTTCACCGAACGTGTCAACGGGATATTATCCTAATGTTCGTTTTTTTTGTATTTATTCATGCTTTAAAGGATATAAAAAAATAATAATAAGATTAAATCCGAATATTTTTGCAAATTACACCATCAATCTGTTCTGGACCAGGGTGCTGCTGGCCCTTACCGGCTTCGCATTGCGGTTCTTCACCGTTCGGAACATTTGTCCGAGCTTTTCCTTTTTTCACTTGCTCCCCGCGCTCTCTAGATCTACAATATGATGAGCTTACCATTGTTGCTTGCATACGCCGAACACGGCAACGTCTCGGATCAGACCCGTAAACGAACCCGCTATCCCGGCATGTCGCGCAGTGGGATAAGGAGCTTATGGAATCCGCCCCGATTCGCCGACCAGCAAGATCATCACAGGCTACCGTGGAGACACGGATCACATATCCATCGTTCTAGACAGCATAAGAAAATACTTGGAGGTGATGGAGGATGACGCGGAGTGCGCATCAAGAGCCGGTTCAAGACACGCCAGACATTGAACCATATCCTCCGGCGGCGCAGGAGCAAACCCCAGCGGCAGACGAATTGAATTCGGCCTGCGGCAGGGAAAAGTACGATCAACATACAATTCAATATTTGCAGCAGGCCATCCAGCGCATCAACCAGCTTTACCAACAGCAAGCGTATCAGGAAGCGCTGCGGGAAGCCATGCAGTTGCAGTTGGAATATCCGGAGCATCCGACCATTATGTCGCTAGCTGCCGTCGTTCATAAGCCCGTCGATCCGGACAAAGCTCTCTATTGGGCAGGTGAAGCGCTGCGGCAGGATATTTATCAACCGAACGCCTGGCGGGTGCGGATGGGCATCTATTATGACCGGGGAGAGTGGATTGCCTTCGAAACGGCGGCGAGGCAGCTGATGGCAATGGCGCCCGACGACCCAACGCCGCATTTGCTGCTCGCGCAGCATCAGATGCGCAAGGGCGCGCTGGAGCAAGCCGCCCTCTCGCTGGAGCGGTGCATCGATATTGAGCCGGCCGGACTCGCTTACGCCACGTACAGTTATGTATTGGCGCAGCTGGGACGGACGGCGGAATCGAAGGAAGCCGAACGTCAGGCATGGGCAATGGGAGAGGAGCATGCCTATACGCTGATGCAGCTCGCATGGGCAGCCGACCAGCGCGGAGAGAAGGACCATTCACTCCACCTGATGGAGAAGGCCGCCCGCCTGGCTCCGGACGATGCCCAGGTTCAGGAAGAGTATATGGACATACTGCAGAAGGCCAACCTGACCTTCCGCCTCGTCTGGCTTCCGGCCCAGTGGTTCCAGAAGCTGAATCCGTGGCTATTGTTTGTCATTTGGGTCTTATTTGCTTATCTTAAACCGGGACTGCTCGTTGCCTTTGTCCTGCTTCATGTATCGACACATTGGATTAGCCGGTGGTATGTCAATTGGAAAGTATACGGGCGGCCTTGGGCATGACACCTTGGGCCGCTTCTCGTATGTACGGCGGCCTATCCCTTCTCCGTGCCCCACTGATCCGATCGCCGTCATGATCACGCCGATGGTAATCAACAGCACGCCCAATATGGAACGCTTGTTTACAACGGAAGCGGAGAACGATATACTAGTCTTCGTTTTCATTCCGTTTTCATTCCGTTTTCGTATCGGCGCCGAACTGGCGTCATTGTGCTCATTATTTTTTTCGTTGTGGACCAAAAGGAGACCCTCTTTATGACGCTGTTGAAAAAAAGGACGCTGTACTGGACGCCCGCCCGTGTGCTGGTGACGGGTTTTCTCTTTATTATTACCATCGGAACCCTGCTGCTGAAGCTGCCGATCTCGCTGGCGCCGGGTCATTCCATCTCCTTCGTGGATGCGGTATTTACGGCGACCTCCGCCGTCTGCGTAACCGGGCTGGTCGTCGTCGATGTCGGCACGACCTTCACTTCCTTTGGACAGGGAGTGATCATTTCCCTCGTCCAGATCGGGGGCATCGGCTTCATGTCCGTGGCCTTATTGTTCTATCTGATGCTGGGCAAAAAAATATCGCTCCGCGAGCGCCTTATCCTGCAGGAGTCGATCAACGCCAACAGCATGGAAGGGATTGTGCGCACGATACGGCGGGTCATCATCTTCGTCGTCATTATTCAATCGTCGGCCACCGTCGTGCTAACGCTGCACTGGGGACAGACGATGCCGCTCGGGCAATCGTTCACGCATAGTCTTTTCCATTCGATATCCCTGTTCAACAATGCGGGCTTCGACCTGTTCGGCGACAGCTTCCAGCAGTTCGCAGAGGATGGGGTAACCAATCTCGTCGCCTTCTTCCTGATCGTCGCCGGCGGTCTCGGATTCATCGTGCTGGCGGAGCTGTATGACTACCCGAAGAAGCGGTGGCTCTCGCTGCACTCCAAGGTCGTCCTATCGATGACGGCGTTTCTCGTCGTGGGCGGCGCGCTGCTGCTCTTCATCTTCGAATTCTCGAATAGCTATACGCTCGGATCGATGAGCTGGGAAGGCAAACTATACGCTTCCTTCTTCCAATCGGTATCGGCCCGTTCCTCCGGCACCGTAACGCTGGATGTGGCAGATATGCATCAGGTGACGCAATTTTTCCTGATTATGCTCATGTTCGTCGGCGCATCACCCGGATCTGCGGGCGGCGGAATCAAGACGACGACGTTCGCGATTCTGGTCGCGGCCGTCTATGCGATGCTGAAGGGGCGCGAGGATGCCGTGCTGTTCCGCCACCGCCTGCCGAAGGATCTAATCATCAAGGCGCTGACTGTGATTTTCCTGGCGCTGTTCATGGTGCTGTCCGTCTCGATGCTGCTGGCGGTCACCGAGGATGCGCCGTTCATCAGCATTCTGTTCGATACCGTATCGGCCGTAGCGACGGTTGGCATGTCGATAGGGCTGACTCCCGATCTGTCCCCCTTCGGGAAGCTCGTCATCGCCATGACGATGTTCATCGGCAGAATCGGGCCGATGACGCTCGCCTATGCGCTCAGCAATCGCCGGGAGCAATCGCTCTATCGCTACCCGGAAGGGAAAATCATGATCGGATAACAACAACCCCCGCTGCATGAAGCCGCAGCGGGGGTTCGTTTTTTTCTGAATCATGTCAATGGCTATGCCGCCATCTCTACGTGGAGCGGTTCTCTTCCGCGCCTGTATCCGCAGAACCTGTCAGTTGCCGGTATTCCATCAGCATGGCCACACGCCATGGAAGCAGCATCCCGAACGCCAAGATGAAGAAGATGGACGCGCTCTGCGTCATCGAGACATACTGCTCCACGACATCATGCAGAATGAGCCGCAAAATCAACAGCGCGACGACGACCACGGTGAACATCGTAGAACGCTTCAAATAGACTTTCCCGTCGTTCACCTCGAACCGCGATGTGCGGATAAGCGGGTACGAGAAGCATACTGCACCGGCCACAAAAGCGGCACCCCCCCATGTCCACGGGATCCGCATCGCCGGTACGACAAACATGAGAAAGCCGAAGGCCATACCGACAGGCGGCATAATCATCTTCTGGGCGGATGTCGGCTTGTGGGACGCGCGCAGGCGCAGCACGATGACCGCCGTCCCAGCCGCGAGCGATAGAAGCAGTGACATGAATTGCGACGATACCAGGGCATGTGACATGGTCATTCACCTCAATAGACTAAAATAGAACCGGAGAGCAATCGTATCCCCCTCGGCGTCTATGACTTATTTTACACCAATATGACCTCGCTTACAAAAGATGCCCCATTTCGGGAATGTGAGGTTTAATAATGCCCAGCCTAAAATCGGTGAACCCGTAATGGATCGTTGCCGTCTGGGCGTGCAGCTCTGTTTATCCACGCGGCGGCTGCGGCCTCGCCCGACGTGTCGCGACTGCTTCATGCGGATCATCCGGCCAATAATGCTTGGGGTAGCGGCCTTTCAGATCTTTTTTGACTTCGAAGTAGGTGTTCTGCCAGAAGCTCGCCAAGTCCTGCGTGACTTGCACCGGACGCTGGGCCGGCGAGAGCAGGTGCAGCGTCAGCGGTACCGCACCGTTCGCGATGCGCGGCGTCTCCTTCCAGCCGAACGGCGAGCACCGGCCGAGCCGGATCACGGTAATCGATCAGGATTCGCGAACCGCTCGGCACCGTCATATGGGTCGGCGCTTCCCGCTCGAACTGCTGCCGCTTCTCCCACGGGAGCATCGCTTCGAGTGCCGCCGCGGCTCCAGCATTACGATGCGTTGGCCGCGAAGCCACGGCTCGTCCAGCAGCGCTAACGGCACGCGCGTCGTTTTGCCCGCCCCCGGCTCGGCGACGAGTACCGCCCCGACGGAAGCCAACAGGGCCTCCTTCAACGCGGGCAGGGCCTTCCCTATCGGCAATCGGTTCTGTTGCTCCACCATTCATTCACTCCAACTCCATGTCTGATTCCATTCACGGCTGCGGCAATCGGCAGCGTGACATATTTTCCATAAAGCGTCCGGCTTATTTGAATCCATATCCAACCCCAACCTTCTTTTGTTTAGCAAATACAAGTTCATCATACCATCGCGTTTGTTGGGGCAAGGGCTGGATTCCTAGATAGGCCAGCGCAAACAGGCTCACTCAATGCGCCGGGAAAAATACCATCTGCAGCGCGAAAATGACGCCGAAGACATAGAGGATCGGGTGCACTTGCCGACCTTTGCCGCTGAACAGCTTGATGAGCGGATAAGTAATGAAGCCAATCGCGATTCCCGTGGCGATGCTGGATGTCAGCGGCATGCTGATCATGATAGCGAATGCCGGAAACGCATCATCGAATTGCTTCCATTGGATGCGGGCCAGCCCCTCCATCATGAAGCAGCCGACAATGATCAGCACCGGAGCGGTAATGGCCGGGAGCGAAGAGATCGCTTCAATAACCGGTGAGAAGAAAAGCGACAGGAAGAACAGCACGGCGACGACGGCCGAGGTCAAGCCGGTTCGCCCTCCTGCGGCCACGCCTGCCGTTGATTCCACATAGGCGCTGGACGGGGTCGTCCCCATCAGCGAGCCTGCCGTCGTCGCCAAGGCGTCAGCTAGCAGCGCCTGCTTCGCCCGCGGAAAAGAGTTGCCCTTCATCAGGCCCGCCTGCTCCGCGACGCCGATCATCGTGCCGGTCGTATCGAAGATCGTCACCAGCAGGAAGGCAAAGACGACCGTGTACAGCCCATGCGTAAAGACGCCTGGAATATCGATGTCGAACAACACCGGAGCCACCGGCAGCGCCACGACGCCCGTGAACTTCATCAAGCCCATGAAGTACCCAATGACGGCTGTCAGCGCCATGCCGATAAATAAGGCGCCGTGCACCTTGCGGGCCATAAGGATAAGCGTAATGAACAGACCCGCTAGCGTTAGTATCGTGACTGGCTGGTGCAGGTCGCCGAAAGCGACCATCGTCGATTCGTTGGCCACCACAATGCCGGATGATTTCAAGCCGATAAATGCGATGAATAACCCGATACCTGCCGTGATGCCGAACTTGAGCGGCACCGGGATCGACTCAATCAACGTCTCGCGCAGCTTCGTAAAGGTAAGCAGCAGGAATAGAATCCCCGCCAGAAACACCGTGCCGAAGACAGTCTGATAGCTGACGCCTTGCGAAGCGACCACAGAGGTGAAGTACGCATTCATTCCCATACCCGGCGCGACGGCGATCGGATGATTCGCCGCCAGAGCCATGGTCAATGTCCCGATAATGGCGGAGATGACCGTTGCCGTAAATACCTGTTGGAACGGCACCCCTGCCCCCGACAAAATAGCTGGGTTGACGACGACAATATATACCATCGTCAAGAACGTGGTAAGTCCCGCTGTCATCTCGGTACGGGCATTCGTGCCATGTTCTTTTAATTTGAACCACTTTTCTATCATGAAGTTTGCTCCTTCCTTGCCTTGCGCATTGCGCACTTTCGTGTCCTGGCCCAAAACTGATTTTTTGTCAATGACATTGTCGATTCATTCGCCTTTTCGTCGGAAATTACCCAGGAAATGCTGTTGCGATTCTATCCCCCGCCCCGAAAACGAACAATATGTACAAGCCATTCCTCGCGCTTGCCAGCTAGGCTCATCCTCTGTTGAAAGCAGTTAGTCTAGTATTCCATGGCGCAGCACCAACCCATTCATTCCATGTATACGATTGCGATTGTGTGTTCTCTTGTCCCCCGGCCTCGTTCCTATCCTGTTCATTCAACCTCCGAGGTGCGCCGCTCACCTCAAAGACCGCTCCGTTCATCGCATAATCAGGCACGGCATGAAGTCCGTTATCAGACGAATGCTTCACATAACGTACTCAATAATATATCCAGTAATCCAATACGATCAGCACACAGGCTACGCCGCTCAAGCAGGCATCCTGCTTGGGCGCGCAGCCCACTTCCATTTACAGATTGGACAGGGTAGATCTACAATATTCGCTAGCTGCGCTTGCTTTTGCCGGGACGGTGTTCTGCGAGCCACAGCTTGGACAGATCATCCGCCGCCGAGGCGAAAGCAGAGACTGGACGCTAGCCGTCACTCCGCGCGCCCCGCTCCAGTTCGTCAGAGGAATGCCGCGGCGCAAAAAAACACCCTCATTAGAAATGAGGGCGAAACGCTTTATAAAAATCTCCTTCTCGGAATGCGGCGTCTTGTCTCCAGCAGCACGATGGCCAGCAGGTCGAACAGGACGAGCGGCAGTATGAACGGGGCAAAGGAGGTGTGCACTTTATTCGCATACATCACGGAACTCACTTTGAGGTAGACCCTCTTTTTATCCACCTTCACGATTTTTCCGACAAATACATTGCCATTTTTTGTCGTAATGCTGACCTGCTTGTTCAGGCACTGGACGCATTTTCTGTGCTTGGATACGGCAGGCATCGATTGACCTCCCTTGTGCTTTTGTTGAGACCAGTGTATGCCGGCTGCCGGGGAAGCGTGTGGGCCAGGGCTGTTGCAGGGCCATAGGTATCCAAATGACCTATAACTCCTTACTAAGTGACGCTAGGGAAAATATTTGATCGCAAGTACTGCATCTGTAATAGATGCCAAGCTTGTTGGCTGGCCTAACATCCCCCTTGCCAAGCTCCACACGCTGTAGCATTTCTTTACAGATCGAACATCTCTTTTCCCTGAAAAGAAAGTAAGATAGCTCTTTTGCCGAAAATTCTATCTCAAAGGAAGTCATCCGTTGCGTTCTCCTTCAATTTCAAAAATTGAACCTCTCATGGCTAAAGCCACGAGATTCTTGGGTAGTCCGTTCTACTGAGCAGAATGAATACATGATTACCACCAAGCTATCCCCGTAGCTCTTGATTTCGCAAAACGAACAAGTCCAAGTTTAGGGAGTTTGATTTTGTTTCCGTCAATCGCAATATTTTCGTTTGTATGTTTGGTCGTGTAAGATTGTACCTTGTTATTTTTAGACTTGAAGCGAGGTGTATCATTTTGTTTCTTAAAGAAACGTTCAAACGCATCGGTAAGATTCTTAAGTGATAACTGCAAGTGATTGAATTACAAAACGAGAGCAGCCGATTGTTTTAGCAATTAAGATTTCTTTCTTATTTGGATAGATGCGAAACTTATATACTTTGTTTACAATCATTGCTTTTCACCTCACTTTTTGATTTTGGATGTATTGTCGTATTTGCGCTTCCACATGTTCACTTACGGTTGCCACAAAGTAAGACTTTGTGGCAATATGGTATTGGATAGAGTACACATATCCTCTACCATGTTTGACTTCTGCCATGCTATCCACCTCAATTATAGGATAACATATGTCAAATGTCTTTCAAGTTTTAACCGCTAAATATCATTGTTTTTGTCAATAGATAAGTCAACATACGTCGGACCATAAAGATGGCAACAAGCCATCCCTTGTCCGAAGCCGAGAAGACTCATGACTGAAGTCACGAGTCTTCTCGGCTAAATCATAAAACAGACCTGGTCTTGATTTATCCGTTTCTTCATATTATCAGTATATCAGTTATGATATTATAAAATAAGGGAAATTCATAATTTGTTCTCGGGAAAGGTAACTTCTTGTAGGAAAGGCGGGATTCCCCCCCGAATGAAGGGGGCACCGGCGCTTGCGAAGGATCGAGCTCGGCGGCAATTTATGCACGTTGAATCTACTGCATGGCGCGGAATACATGCCCGATTTGCAGTGGGCCGGGGCATTTCAAGGCTGACGTTGACGGCAAGAGGAAACGGTTGTACGCGTCTGTTATGGTACTCGGCTACTCCAAACTGTAGGATCTCCACCGCCAAGTGCGTCACTGCTTAATACCTTCGCCAACCAACGCCTGCACGGGACAACATTCCGGGTGCCGGCGGAGATGCGGAAAGAGGAAACGCTGGTCCCAGTCACCGCGATCACCTTCGCACACGCAGAGCAGCACCAGCGGAAGGGTTCCAGCGACGGTTACGTCTCCTTCGAGGCGAACCGGTACACCGTTCCGTTTCCGTATATCAGCTCCATCGTGGAGGTTCAGGACGAGAAGAACGGCAGCCTATAGGATGGTCATTCCATATTCGCCATTACTGAACTTCTTGCAAGGTTTCTCTCCCCTGTTCTGCTATTGCCTTGACTTCATGGACAATTTGAGCTTCTCTACTACATCTTCTACCGGTAACTGATTTCGGAATAAGCGAGCTTTCGTGAACACTTTGCCGGACTGCGTGCTTTCCTTTCCTGCCGGTGAACTAGGCACTGGGGATTTGGTAAATCCCTGTACCGTCACATGACCTCCCTTAATATCGGTATCGCCATCCAACACCATACTGCTCGCTCCGCTCAAGAGATAGACAGCCTCTTTGGCCCGTATATCGAACCTTTTATCGGCTTCTAACGCGATATCTTTGTCCGCATGAAGAATGATAGCGTCCTGGCTATGAAGCTCAATGCCTTCGCTCTCATGCAGCTTCACGAAAACGTGCTCCTCCTGAGCCGTCATCCTCAGTTCATTGCCACTGAACTTGATCTCCTTTCCAGAGGGATTGCCCCAGTATTTCTCATTAGGTTGTTCCAGCTTCGGGGAATTCCCTTCTTGACGAAGAGAGGAGCGAACAAAGGACTCTTCCTCCCGATGGTTCGGGACATACAGTTGGACGGAGTCCCCAATCTGGGGCATACAATAGAGGCCTGTCTTTCCCCCTGTGACATAGGGAGAAGAATAAGGAAACCAACATGCATCCTCTTGTGTCTGTACATCGTCTATATTCAAATGGAGCTTCACTTTATCTTGTGCAGCGTCTATTACTTTTCCTTCCAGGGAAGCGCCTCGAATAGACTCGTTGCATATCGGTTGCCAATGGCTATCTACTTCGGCTTGTAAAATATATTCATGAGTAAGCATACCACCATCCAAAAGGGATGTAGCACCGGTAACAATCAGTGGCTTGTTCTTGAATAGAATCCGATCTCCAAGTTGATAATAACGTTTCGTTACAATGGAGTACCTGGTGACGCCCTCTTCCTCCTGTCCATAAGGATTCAGCGATCGAAACACCTGATAGTTCGAAATATCGAGAGAATCGGATTTGCTCTCAGACAGTCCGACCCAGAGCTTCGGGCAATCGGCTGTCGCCTCCGGAATAAGAACCGTCCCGAATCGGGAAGCCATACGTTTGAGGAACTGCCAGTCGGTTTCCTGGTACTGAACCGTGAATTGATCAAGCGACGCATGGTTAAATGTCAGATCAATAAAATCGGAGCCAGCGTAATCGGACAGAATCTGTTGAACCAATTCCTCGTACCGCATTTTATGATTCTGAAAGGAACGCGTTTTCGGCTTTACATCCAGACGATAGGAATGGGAGACCGCCTCCATCTCCAGATGATAGACGCCTCTAACGGCCTTAACCGCAATATCAGAGATGATCCCATGGAACAAGGTGCGAATAACGTCTCCCTCATCAGATAACTCGCGGATTTCAATTGTGTCCGTAGCGCTAGCCATATCGACGCAGCTTTCTTTTTTCTCTTCGGGAACAATCGCGGTAAGCAACATGCGCGCATGCTCGTTCACTTTCCTTTCAATTCGAAGCGTACTGAGGGTCTGTACCTCGTATGGTGACACAAGCTGTATATTCCGGTACCCTGCAAGCTTGGTTGATGTACTCACAAAATCCCCCCCCTATTGAGTATCATTCTAATTCTGCCCATCATTCTCAACCTTTATCTGCCCGCAAAACATGCACATGTTCGTTGAATCATTCAATAAAGAAGGGACATTGTCAACTCGTTTATCCGTTTTGCCGCCGAGCCAAGGTATCGTAATCATCGGCATACACGGCATCCGTTGGAGTACGCCGTTGTTGGCTGCCGTAGCCGCGGCGACGACGGGGTTCTGCATGCTCCCGCATGTTCCAAATGGCATGATGTTCACATTAGGGATATAATCCATAATATTCATAAGGGGCTTCCCTTTGATAAAGACGCCATGGCTCATCGGCGAGCTCAGACGGCTTGACTGTGAACCGAAGCTGCAGCTTATTGTCGCTCCAGCGACAACATAGCTTTTCTTTTGGCCGCTGCCAGCTTGAGGAGCCATTTCTATCTTGTTTTTCCCCGATTTGCCCGAACTCATCTTCATCGCCTCCCGTTTCCAATTGCTACACTTCATCCACCTTGGTTAGCTTCAGTCCGTGGAAGTCTCGCCTCAAAATGCTTTCTGCCAATATTAAGTTCACGACTAGAATCGTTTCATAGACGCCATCGATTTGGAAAAATGGGGCATCCCCGGCCATGTCCCTTCTAATTACAGACCGTTTGAGTGTGCCATTGCAGTGATACTCGCTCTTATGGGATAAACAATCGATGCGCTGCGGCAGTGTAATCCAATACACTTCCTGCCTCATCCGGGTGAAGTCGACCAGTCCCACGGGGTGATAGTACCGCCGTGGCAGAAACTTCTCAATCAACTGCTTGAGCTTATTGGACAAGAGAGGGATCGGCCGTTCAATAAAATCAACATATTCGATTTGTTCGCGGTCAGAGACAGGGAACTGCAAACTCATTTCTTTCAGTTCGTCAACCTGAGCTTCATCAAAAATGTCTTTGGGAATGGCCTTTCTTATGCCAACAGGTTCAATGGCATCCAGGATGCGATCATCCTGGGAGAGGATAAAGTAACTCATGCTCCGTGTCTCCTTACGTTTTCCAAAGGATCTGTTCCCATTGTTGCGGATCCAGCCGGAGCGCCTCCCGCTGGCGGCGAGAGAATACGGCATTCGTCAAATCCGCGCCCTCAAAGAGGGTGTCTACCACATTTGCTGCGGAAAAATCAGCTCCATGTAAAGAGGCTCCCGAAAAATCGGCCCCTGCCAGATCGGACCCGGCGAAGCGGAGTGCCGATAGACCGGGATAACGAAGAAATAAATCGTCCTTCCATCCGTCGGCCCCTGCCGCACCCCGAAAAACCGCTCCCCTGAGATCACAGCCGCGGAATTCGCCCCCGTGCACCTGGCTGCGGGAGAAATCAGTCCCTGCGAGAGCCGTATCGTGCCACTTCGTTCCGATCAGTACGCTATCCTGCAAGCTAGCACGGGATAGGTCGCATTGATTGAACACAGAGAATTGGAAGTGATTTTCCCCATAGTCTCCGTTTTGCAAATCCATGTTCCGATAGGATTCGTAAGCATATGCCGCCCCTTCCCTGTCCTCCAGCCATGCACGGATGGACGCTGAATCCCGCTCACACTCATATTGCTTGAACACCGCTTCACTCAGATCCATATATTCCCCAACCCGAATCTCGAATTCAGGTTCCTTCACAATATCCCGATATTGTTCCAACTCCACCGCTTGGGGCAGTGCAGCTCTTGCTAGGGCAATGACATAGCGATGGATGGCAATGGCCTCCGTCAGCAGCATCCGTTCTATGACCGGAACAGATACTCTGCCTCCATACATACGGCTGGCTGTCATCATCCTGCTCCGCAGCGTGTCGAGATGCTGGAATGCCCACCCGGCTTCATACTGCAGCACATAGGGATGGCGGTCAAATACCCAGCCGTTATCCATTGCCTCTACGCGATAGATATATCTGCCTTCCAACAGCTCGGTCCGGAGCATGGAGTACGTGATGTAACCGATGGCCCCTTTCTCTCCCCGTACCTGTGCATCCCGAATCTCCCGGCATATTTCTTGGAAGGAGGTCATAAATTCATCGGCCAGCCGTTCTCTCTGCGATTGAAAGTCCCGCTCCAGCACGAGCTGCACATTCGCCCGTTCCTGCCACACCACATGTTCTTGGAAATGAGCTATCGATTCCGCTTTGTCCACGTCATATCCCCTTAACTCAGTTCGTTTTTACTTCCTTCCCGATAATCGTAGCATTTCCATCGAGCTTGATGCTGCTCTCTTTGCAAGACAGGCTGATTTCATTTTTGGCCGATACGATGACCTTTTTGCCCGCATCCACCAGGATACTGTCCTCGGATATCAGCTTTATATCTTTCTTGCTATAAATGGCAATGCCATCTGTCTCATGTAATCTGATCAAGACTTCGCCGTCTTTTGCCGTAATGACAATTTCTTCAGGGCTCAGCATCAGTTCCTTACCCGTTGCCGTGCGGAAATATTTAATGTCCGGGTCGTCAAGCTTGTTCATCTCGTCAACCGATGAATTCTCGCGGGCGGCCCCGGTTGCGACCCCCTCTTCCTCCCGAGCGCTCGGAAAATAGATTTGCACTGGGTCGTCAATCTCCGGCATAACATACCAACCCGTATGCCCTTCAGCCGTATACATCGACGTATAGGGAAAGCAATACGCTTCCTCTTTGCTTTGCTCCTTGTCAATGTTCAAATGCACTTTCACCTTGTCGCAAACCACCTCCATGACTTTTCCTTGTATAGACACGCCTGCGATTTGCGAATGGGGAATCCTTTGTTGCTGCAATCCCTGCTTTGAACAGAGAACATATTTATGCATCAATAACCCGTTCTTCACTTCTGTTCTTGCTTCGCAGACGTACAAGCTTTTGCCTTTGAATCCAATCCAGTTGCCAAGCTCCAGCACCCGATCTGTCTCTATCTCGTAGAATATAAAATCGTTTTCTGTCACCTGCCGGGTATCATTTTCGGCAAAATGACGATAGGATGTCATGCGCTTGCGGACGGTATAGTGATCATCGTCAAGACGAGTCTGGGAGCTGCTATAGGAGATCCCAAAGTGAAATTTCGGTGTGTCAAAAACGGCTGTCGGCATGAGACCCGTACCGTAGCGCGACGCGATTCGTTTGAGGAACTGCCAGTCCGTCTCCTCATATTGCACCGTAAGCTGTCCCAAGCGTGCATGATGGGTCGCCTCGTCGGTAACATCCAGGCCCGGGTAATCCGAAGCGATAACATCCAATAGTGAGGGAATCGTCATCTCTTTGTTCTGGAATGATCGGCTCTTCCTCTTCACATCCAGCTTATAGGTTTGAGATATAGCTTCCACTTCGAGATAGTAGATGTCGCGGACAACCTTGATGCCGATATGAAGCACAATTCCGCTGAACAGCGGCTTACTTGTGCCGTCTTCATCAATTTGGGAGATGTCAACGGTCGTATCCGCATCGGTCATCTCCACATAACGATCCTTCTGTTCCTCAGATACAACCGCGGTAAAAGAGAGCCTCGTATGCTCATTTATTTTCTTCGTCATTGTCAATTGTTGCAGGCTTACTAGCTTATAAGGGGAAATTTGCAGTTGATGACAAGCGAGCGCCGACTGGCTCATCGTTACGTCCCTCCTTCCCAAAATCCAACGAGTCCATCCTCCCCCAGGCTATTGGCTTCCAATGCTTCACATGAAATGTTTTAGGCAGCGGAACCCGAAGCTTCCCGTTCAGAAGCAGCTCTTCCGTGAAGGGAATCGTCTCCCCGTTGATCTTCAATATAGTTTGCCGTGAGGTGAACAGCGGCGGCGGCATTTTATCCTCCTGCTTCCCCCGTGCTTCTTGTTCTTCCCACTCTCCATACAACAGTGAAATGATCTGCTCATCTACACGCTCCACGTCGCTTCTCCCTCCTTCGACTTCTTATCGTTGCTCCCGTAACCGCCGATCAATCTACAATTACCCGCTGCCGCCCACCGGGGCGGATATCCGGGGCCATCGCCCGGCTGCTGCCCGCTTCGTTCAGCACCCGCCGCAGGCCGGCGTAGAGCCGGTCGTTGGTCAGCCCGCGGAAGCCGGTGCCGAGCCGCTGGCCGAGATAATGCTGGATAACATCCCGCTCCACCGCGCCGCCGTTCAGGCACAGCATGGCGAAGGCGGCATCATAAGCATGCTCGGTGCCGGTCTTCAGCAGCTCCTGCGCAAAGTACCGCAGGACGAAGGGCGACAAGGTGCTCTGCCCGAGGCCAGCATACGGCACATGAATGACATTCAGCGTGTTGAACTCGGTAGACAGGTCGGCGAAGCTCTGGTAATCGCCCCGCAACCACGCGCCTTCCCTCAGCTTGAAGCGGCCCAGTTCCAGCTCGTCCGCCTTCACCTCGGGCGTGTCTTCGTCGAGCACGATCTCCCCCGGCAGCGTCGTGAAGTCGCTCGACGGCTGCTTCGCGTGGAACCGAATCTTGAGCACAGTCTCCCTTCCGGTCGAGCGGTAGGGCAGCTCATGCTCCTGCTTCAGCATATAGATGCGGCCCTCATGCTTGACGATGCCTTTTCCGACCGTCAGGCTGTGGGGGCCGACCCAAACCTCGGTCCCGGCCAGCACCCCGCTCGAGTAGGACTGATAGGTGATATCGACAAATTGCCGCGGGAAGTCCCGCAGATTCTCAAGCATGTCCGTCTTCAGAATCCGACCGCGATGGAAATGCGGAATCTGATGTATGAACAAAGGGCAGCCCTCCTTTCCCTTCTGTCTCGATTATTTCAAGCCGTCAAAGAAATCCAGCTCCGACAGGTCATTTTCGAAGGCATAAAACTGCTTCGCGCCGATGTAGAGCTCCTCGTTCAGCCGTGCGACCGGCACGGTGTCGAAGCCCCAGCTTCCGTCGCCGGCGAAGACGAACCATTTGGCCTCGCCGTTGGCGATCGAGTCTGTATCATCCTGCCGAATTCGATCGCCGTATTTCGCGGCGATCTCCTCATACCGCACCGGGCGGTACGCCGTGGAATCATTGACATAGACCGCGGTATAACGCAGTTGGCCGTCCGCATTGCAGATGTTGAACTCCATTTCATGCGCGCCTAGCGGCCGCGAGATCGAACCGCGCACTTGATCCAGCCGTTCGTAGCTCGCGATCAGCAGCTTCTCCTGCCCGGTGTGGGCCAGGGCGCTGACCGAGTACGGCACGATCGGCGCCTGGTTCGTCAGCCGCGGTTCGATCAGCCCCGCCTTCCGGGCGCTCAGGTAGCGCAGCGCACCGCGCAGGCAGGCTAGCTTCAGCTCCGGCACCTTGCCGGAATCATCCGCCTTCTGCCGGAACTCGATCGCCCGGCCGGGCACGAATTCCTTCAGCGCTTCCCGAAAGACGTCGATCCGGCACGATTGGCCGGTCAGCTTGATGATGGAATAATCCTGCAGCCGGCCGTCTCGGAAAAACTCGTCCAGGAACTTGTGCACGATCGCATAGATGTCAGCCCGAATAAGATGGTTGATCTCCTGAATATTGAATTCGACATCCGGCGGCTCGTGCACGTCCCGGAATTGCCCGTTCTCTCGTAGCGACAGGCACCACCGATCCAGGACCGTCAGATGCAGATCGTGCTCCGCCCGGCTGTCGCGGCCGGAAGCGAAGCGGCTCCGCAGAATGCCCGTCCGGCGGAAAAATTCCTTCTTCATCCCGTCCGCCATCTCCCACAGGACGTAGAAATTGTTCCGCACCCGCTGATACTCATCCCGGGAGCGGTGCTCGTATTCTTTGAACTGGGTCGGAATGACGGCCTCCGCCTCGCGGTAAGCGACCTCGAACGTCGCATAGACCGCTTCCGCCCCGAATTCATCCACATGGCAGTACAGGTCGGCCGCCGGGATGTCGATCAGCGAATCGATGTCCGGCACCGTTCCGGCCCCTGCTCCGCCGCCGCGGTAATACCTGGCGAAGACGATTTTCATGAATTGCATGATCCGGAACGTAATGTTGTTGCCGCCAAAGTTCGTATCCCCATTTTCATAGGACGTATGGATGTCCAGCTTGTAGGCAATGTGGCCGTCTTCAATGCGGAAGCGGCAGGAGGACAGGTCGGTCGTCCCTCCGCCACAGTCGATAACCAAGGCCTTGTATTCTTCCCCGTCGAGGAAACGCTGCTGCTCCATCTTATTGGCAATCGTGTTGTACAACACGGCCAGCCCTTCGTCGAGCGCATTGTCGGACTCGATCTGGTATTCCGGCAAAATGTCAGCAAACATCTCGATGAACTGTTTCTTCAGCTTGATCGGGCCCGACAGATGCAGATGGCGGAAGCGGCACTTGAACTGATGCTCCGCCATGTGGATGACATGAAGCATATAAGCCCGGATCAGCTCCTGCCGGGACACGGATGCCGCGTTCCCCTGCGCATCCATCACGTCTTCCCGCTTCTTGTAGTTGTTCACCCACCGCTTCATGCCGTGGAAGACAGTGGCACTGCCGCTGTAGCCGTTCCTTTTTCGGCCCCGCAGCGCATCGTAGCCGAAATGATAACGGATGCGCTTCGGATCGGAGCAGTCCGCGACGCCGATGATGGTCGGAAGCACCTCGATCCAATCCGCATCCGCAGTCGTCGGATCAGGGAACGCCACATAATTGATGCGATCGAGGCGAATGCGTCCGCTCAGTACGCCGTTCGTATGGGACGAAGCGATGTAGCCGCTGTCCAAATACGCTCCGGCCGTCGTATTCGAAGTGCCGAAATCGATCGCCAGTACGGCATCCGTCTCCTCCAGCTCGCGGATGTCCAGATCGATGACCGGAATTTTGTAATAATACAGATGGGCTGGCGGGAGCGGCGTGTCGCGGTAATACGTGCGGTACACATATTCGGACACCGCCCGCGGGAAGAAAAGCAGGCTATACTGGCGGTTCGCCGTCTTCTTCAACTCGGCCTCCTCGGCCATCGCCAAATAAAAGCTTCCCGGCGCCGAACCGTCCTTCACCAGATTGAGAATCGCACACAGCTCCAGATTTTCATTCACGAGCAGCACGTTCGATTCGGCAATCTCCTCCCCCGCCTCGACCCGGTAACCGTCGAACCGATCCAGCTTTAAGCCGGAGTACAGCGTCATCTTCGCCGGAATCCGGATATTTCCGGCATCGGGCAGCGGCGTGCCCACATACTTCTTCATGGCCGCCTCGACCCGCTCGAATCCGCCCGGCCGGACGCCAGTGATAAGCAAGCTCTCATCTGCGCCCCGGTATTTCATAATGGTCGCGACCAGTTCGTCATGAGCCAGCGTGTGGATTAGCCCCTCGATCAGCTTCTCCTGCTGGCATATGCTCCGGAGCTGGAATGTCGTCATCTCCAACAGTTCCTCCCGGTAATATTGCGCCCGCTTGCGGGTATCCTCCCGGCGTCCCGGCTGCGTATACAGCTTATACGAGTATCCGGCCATATGTTACCTCTCCCTCCGGCTGTCCTCTTCGTGACCTGCCCTATCATGAACGACCCATCCTTGCTTGCCCCCATGCGATGAACCGATAGCTTAACTTACTTAACCATGCCATTGCATTTCTTTGAAAAAACCATCGCTAACCCTGGGCAGTCTACTACTACAGGGCATCCGCTAATACAAAGCAATCCGTTAATACATAGCAATCCGCCCCAACTGCATCGTGCCGTCCACCTCGATAATGCCGAAGTGATCGCGCCAATACACTACCTTATGGAAGCGCGCCGGCAGGAACAGATCCGTGATCAGCTCCACCTTCGCCCGAACCGCCTCCGACGGTTCCTGCCCCACATAGATGAGCAGTTCATCCTTATCCTCGCAATTCACGTAAATGGTCGAACGGCGGAACATGCGCCGCATCGTATCCCGTAGCAAATAGACGGCTTCACCCGTCTCATACAGGCGCAGCACGTTGCACGCGACCGCTTCCTGCTCGTCGCGACTGAACAGCGGGATCGTTTCGCTCACGCGGCGGCCGAACCGCCCCTCCGCCATATCGCGCAGCACGAACCGGATAGCGTACTCGCGCCGGTTCATCCCCTGGTAGCGGTCAATTCGGGTCAAGAAGTGCAGGATGATGTCGAACAGCGCATGACGCAGCTCGGTATCCTCTTCGTTGTTCCTATCGAACAGATCCTTGAATAAGTCGTAGAAGCGGTAATACGGATTGACTTCGACCTTCTCCAGATGCTGCAGCGCGCGCGTGTTGAGATCCGGGAGGCTGAGCTCCATATAGGGAGAGTAGACGCAGGCCGGAGCAAACCGGATATCCTTCGTCTCGATGCCGGCTTGTTCCGCCTGGATGACCAGATCCCAGATATAATTCACGCCCATTCCCCTTCACACTTGTATTCCGGAAAAAACATCTGCACTTCCGACACAAGAAAGCTCATCTGATCCTGAAGCAGGAAGCGCTCATTCTCTTCTACCTGGCTCGCGCGGAAGGCAAGTCGCATTACTTTTTTGTCCCGTTCCGTGCGGACATTGTCGCTGACGAACGGATTCATCTCGTACGTCTGCGGCGAGCCGCCGCTCCGATCGCGGATATCGACCCGCTCCAGCTCCAGCAGGCGAGCCGCGTCGAAAGCATGCGCGATGCGGATGATCTCCCCCTTCGCCCGCACAATCTGCCCCTGTCGACGCGCATACCTCCCGATAAAACCATCTGTTCTCCGGTTGGAGACGAGCGGATAGCTCAGGCTGCCGAGGCGGCCGACGATAGGCTGCGCGAGTTTCAGGACGCTCCAGGTGCCCGCTTTCTCCCGCGGCGACACCAGGGTCAGTTCATCCCGCGAGCGCTTGATATAGCGGATATTCTCCTCTTCATCCTCCACCAAATAGCCGTGCTCGCTGCCGGTCTTGTGCAGCGAGAGCACATGCTCGTAGTTGATCCGATCGGAAGCGGGAACCGGGAAGCCGCTGTTCTTGATCGTCATCCGCTCGATATTCCAGAGCGGAACGACATCGACCCGCTTATGCGGCTCGTACTCCTCCAGATCGACCGTAATCTTGCCGATATCCTCATCTTCCTGCGGCACGGCGTCGCAATGCGTCAGCAGCACATCGACGAACTTATAGGCATACGGATGATTGACCGTTTTCCACGGCACATTGTTCTGCTGGAACACATGATACAGCTTCTCGATCTGTTCCATATAGCGCCGGCTCTGCACGAGCCGGATCGTGATCGGGTAGCAGCCGCCGGAAGTGATCATCTCCCCGCGGAACGTTCGCTGTCCCTCCAGCAGTCCCCGGAGCGATACATAATCGCATTCCAGGAACAGCGTGAACAGCAGCGCCTCTTCTTTCCGCTTCATATGGTTCAACAGCCGGCTCATGTCGATTGGCTTCGGCGCCGCGTCCTCCGGCAGCATCGGATGCAGGAAGTCGTGAATCGGATCCAACTCGTCGCGGCGGCATAGCGAGACGAAGACATCATGCTTCTCTTCGCCGATCTCCAATTCATCGAAAACTTTGCGCTCCATCCTCCGGTTCATCTCTTCCTGATATTCCACCAAGTTGAGGAACAACCCGGTCATCAACTGCTTCAGCAGTTTGCGCTGCTCCAAATCCTCCATTTTGCTTAATCGATCGGAAATGATATCCTTCATGGCGATGATTAGCTCCTCCTTCTCCTCGGCTTGGGCGGCGCGGGCATGCTCCCCGGCGTCCTCCGCTTCTCCAGATTTCTCGCTAGAGCTCGCACGCTGAGACGCTGTCCTAATCGGTCGGTTCGTCGGCATTCGCCCCCGTCGCGGGAGGCGCTTGCTCGGTACCGGCCGTTGCTGTGCCGGTCGCTGAACCATCCGTACCGGCGGCAGGCTGCGACGGCAATTGGAGCTTGTCGACCGCCTTGTCGATCTTCCGCTCCATGCCCAGCACCCGCTCCAGCATGTCAATCTCCTGATAGATCTGCTGCGCTGCCGAATAAGCGTCAATCGCGCCGGCATAATCCTGGGCGGCAAACAGCTGATCGCCTTTCTTCTCGAACTTGTCGCCCTCGATCAGCCGCTTCTCTTTCTCCAGCCCGCTTACCTTCTCCTCCGCGTCCTCCTGCTTCTTGCGAATTTCCTTCTCGGCATCGGCGAAGCCTTCCTCGATGGCCGCCCGGCGCGCCTTCTGATACGAGCTGCGCGCGCCGATGAAGTCCTGCGCCTCGAACTTTATATCCCCTTCCTGCACCCAGCCCATAATCTGTATATACTGGTTGGTGCTCTCGATTTTATCTTCGAGATCCTTATGATTGAACTCCTTGTACGGCTTCGCTTCCTCCTGCGCTTTTTCATATTTGTCCAGCGCCTTGGTAAAGTCGCGTTCCTTGAAAAAGCTGTCTCCGTCGACCATCAATTGCATCAGGCGCTGCTTTTGGTCGAACAGATCGCGGTGATAGCGGTCATTCAAGCGCTTGGCCATATTTCTCGCCTCGCTGTACTCTTTCACAGCCTTCGCATAATCGCCTTCCTTCATGTACGTATCAGCGTTCTGCTGGAACTCGATCATATTCGCGAGATTCTCCGCCTTGACTGCCGCTTCCTTCGCATAAAGGTAAATCCCGCCGCCTCCCGCTATGGCCAGCATAACCAGCGCGAGCAGCCATTTTTTCAATTGCTGCCACTTCCGCTTCGGTTCCTCCTTAAAGGCCTTGTTCACGTAGACGGCCACGGCGGTATAATTATTCACCGTGCCGCACTGCTTGCTGAGCAGCACTTCCTCAAGCGTATCCGTGAAGTCCTCCGGCTCCTTCGCCTCCTCAAGCGCATCCAGCATCTCTAGACGGTGTACCTCTTCCCACAGGCCCGATGTGCACAGCAGCAGCACATCGCTGTCGGAGAGCGGCACTTTCTTCGAGACGAACGGCTCGAATCCGTCCGGACGGCCCATATAATGGAGCAGATTATGACGCTCCGCATAATGGTCGATCGCCGTGTCCGAGATCTCGCCGGCATTCGCCATCGTCTGGGCCAGACTCTGATCCTGACTGCGCCTGAACAGGCGACCGCCGCGGAAATGGTACAGACGAGCGTGGCCCGCTACTGCCCAGACCATCTTCGTATAGTCGGTGACGACCAGGATCAAGCTGGCCTTGAGCCGTACCCGGCGGCTCTCTTCCCGGAGCCATTCATGCGCTTCCTGCATATATCGCTTCAGCCGCAGTCGAGACATTGTCGGCTTCTCGGTGAACTGCCCCAGGATGCTCTTCACGACCATCTCGGCGCTATTCGCCTCCCGATCCGCATCCAGGCCGTCGGCGACGACCCAACAGGCCATATCATCCAGCTCGACATAAGCGAAATAATCCTTGTTGTATAGAAAAGAACCGGCTTCCGACACGAAGCTGGTCTTGAAATTGCTGTTCTCCTTCCTCATCCTTACCCCCTCTTTTCCCCTATTCCGCACGCGGCTCTAAAGGCTCTCCTGCTCATGTGAGGGAATGATGCCCCCGCCGGTTCATTTTGTATCAATCATGATCAACGATGACGATCGTCGCGTTGTCCTGTTTCGCCAATCCCTTGGCTTCGATCGCCGCGATAATCTCCTCCGCGGCATCATTCGGCGCTATCGGCTGGGACAGAATCGCCTCCAGCTCCACCTCGGTCATCGTGTTGTAGACACCGTCGCTGCACAGAATGATTCGGTCTCCGGGCCGAAGTGCGAACGGTTCGCTGCCCACCTCCATCCGAGCGAAATGCTCGTAGCCCAAATAATTGATCAGCCGCTTCCGCCGCGGATAATCGATCACTTCCCCCCTCGTCAGCTCCCCCGCCAAGCGATGCTCCTTCAACACGGTCTCCAGCGCATGCTCCTCATTCATCCAGATGAACTCCCCGTCCCGGAACACCATAATGACACTGTCCCCGACGGCAGCCCAATACAGCCGATCCCCGGCAATGACGCCGGCGACGAGGGTCGTTCCCCCGGGGGCGCCCCGCAGTTGCTGTAGAATCTCCGAATTGCTGATTTTCGCCGCCTTCGTGAAATAATCATGTATGTCCCGGATATTGGACAGCTTCAGAAATTCCCGGATGAACACGGTCACGGCAATGGTACTCGCCAGACGCCCATGGGCGAGACCGCTAATGCCGTCGGCCACCACGGCGGTGGTGCCGTACGGTGTCGTTGCGCTGGAGAAATAATCACCCTGCTCGTCTTGCGCGCCGATTGTCTGCCCGTTCCCGATCGGAACTCCCAGCTTGTCGGCAGGGGCGTACGCCAGTAAGTGACGCCGCGCACCGATCAGCAGCAGAATCGCCACCGCCGCGCCGAGCACAATGATATACGGCATCCATTCTTGGAATTCAATCGGGATGCCCATATTAACCTTCGTTGTGGTCCCACTCGAAATGGACCCCACATAGCGGAATAAAGATGAACTTGCTCCGGCCGAGCTGAAGGACGTCGTAAGCGGACAGCTCTACCGGCGTATATACCGCTTCGTTATTATGATAGGCCAGGCCGGAAGCGTCGCCCGGCAGGAGATAGAAGTTACGCTTTTTCGGGTCGTAGACGATGACGGCGTGATTCCGCCGCGAGATCGCATTGTCGCCCAGAATGCGGATATGCATGTCCTCGGAGCGGCCGATGAAGTTCTTCTCGGCGCGAATCCGGTAATCTTGGCCGAGCTGAGGCCCCTCGATGCAGACGATCCACCCCGTGACCGGGTCAATGATTGTCGTTTCGCCCAGATAAGGCATCGTCTTCTCGTCCTCTTCCGGCCGGACCGGCTTTTTCACCGCCGCGTCGCCGCTCGGCGCCGCCTCCACCGAAATACTGCAATACGGGCAAATATTGCCGTGCTTGCGCGTGCTGAACATGTGCCCATTGGCGCATCTTGTCAGACTCATCCTGTTCATTCCTCCGTTACTTGATTCTTAATAGAGGCCGTGATCTATCGACATCGCACTCATGGCACTATTTCACCACGATCCGCGTATTGGCGATGCAAATCATATCGCCGGATTCGATCCGGCGCGGCCCGTCTTCCTCCAGCCGCTCCGCCGCGTTGCGACCGGCCGGCTGAATGCCGACACCGTTATGGGAATCAAGATCCTCCACGTACCAGCTTCCCGAAGCATAGTTCAGCACCGCGTGATGCTTGCTGATCAGCGACGCGTATTCCGAATCCGACAGATCTATGTCAACCTCGCTTTGTGCAGAGCTCCTGCCGATGAGCAAGGAAGTTTTCCCATGGATGTACCATTCCTTCACGCTCTCCCCCTCTTCGTCCAGGAGAACGAGCTTGGCAATGGCTGCGCCGTCCTGCCGGCGCTTCATACGGCTTCGAGCCCTCCACACGGCATAGACGGCCGCTCCTGCGACAAGCAGAACGCCGACTGCCACCTTCAAAATCAGATCCTCATTCCCTATGTACACGTAGAACAGCGCTGCCGCCGCAATGCAGGCAATCAGCACATCGATGACCACAATCCAGCCGGAACGGCGCTTCCGGTCGGGACGGGCTTTTTCATAATTCGCTTTGTATCTCACATTCGATTCCAAATTCGATTCCTCCAACAGTATGTCCGTCATGAGGTGAACCCGCTTCCACTCCGATCGCCGCCCTTTCACTTCTTCCGCATGCCGAAATACCGCTGGAACATCACCGCCGCGTCGATCGGCTGCGATGCTTCCTTGTCCGCGCCCTTCATACCGGTCGGCCGCTTCGTCTTCGGATCGAAGCCGAAGAACCGAGCGAAATCCGCCTCCACGTTCCGCGGATCGAATCGCTCCTTCGCGGACGTTCCCGCGGCCTCGCGCGTGTGCTCCGCCCCCGCTCCCCGCTTCCAGCCATGGTCAGAGGCCTTGCCAACCTTTCCTGACCCGTCCAGCTCATCATCATACGCGGAGCGCGACGCCTCATCCTGGAGCACCGTATACGCTTCATGAATCTGCTTGAATCGCTGCTCGGCTTCGGGGCTGCCGCCGTTCGCATCGGGATGATGCAGCTTGGCGAGCCGCCGGTATGCCTTCTTGATCTCGTCCGGCGCCGCATCGTGCCGCACGCCCAGCACATCATAGTAATTCGCAGCCATCCGCATCCTCCCTGCCACTCGCTAAGAAATAATATTTAACCTCTTAAGTATGGATTCTATTATGTGCCAAAACGACGACTCTTGTGCGGGAAAACCACCATCGAACGTAGCGAGCTCGGTTTTGTCTTTCTTCTGCTTGATGTAGAGGCTGAATGCTCCAACCCCTTCAATGTCGTCGTACGTCTCGGTGTAGTCGACGACGAACGCGTGAGGGAAACAAATACTGCGCACGATTTGTTGCGCAGAGATGACTTCCAGCGTCACTTTGCGGTAGCAGTCCGCCTTCTGGGCCGGAACACGCGACCACAGCGCCAGCTTCCTCGTGTCGTCGGCGTCTTCGCCATCGATCGCTGTGATGATTTTGCCGGAGATGTGCATGGTCGCGCCGACGTCGGTCGATTTTGCATCGGAGTCGTCCGGCGACGCGGTGTTATAGACGACATGTTGAATGTTGTCTATGCCGAGCTCGATTGTTTCTGAACAACCTTCTACTCTGAGAAGGAACCCCATGAATACTCCCCCCCTTAATATGTGATGCCGGAGGCGATAAACGCCTCCGGGATTTACGTGAGGCAAGCTTGGTTAAACACATCTCCAACATAACTTCAAGATTTTTCACATCGCCACTGAACACGAGGTTGATATGGCACAGATTGCTCTTGCTATCGATAACATAGTTATGCTTACTTCGCTCCTACTTTTTACCGCCGTCGTACGCATAACCGCCTTCGAACGTAGCGTCCTCGGTTTTGTCTTTCTTCTGCTTGATGTAGAGACTGAATGTTCCAACCCCTTCCGTGTCGCCGTACGCCTCTTTGTAATCGACGACGAACGCGTTAGGGAAACAAATACTGCGCACGACTTGTTCCGCAGAGATGACATCCAGCGTCACTTTGCGGTAGCAGTCCGCCTTCTGGGCCGGAACACGCGACCACAGCCCCAGCTTCCTCGTATCATCGGCGTCTTCTCCGTTGATCGCTGTGATGATTTTGCCGGAGATGAGCATGGTCGCGCCGACGTCGGTCGATTTTGCGTTGGAGTCATCCGGCGACGCGGTATTATAGATGACATGTTGAATGTTGTCTTTGCCAAGCTCGATTGTTTCTGAACCTTCTACTTTGAGAACGAATCCCATGAATATTACCTCCTTAAGATGTGGATGAGATGGATGCCGGGGCGATAAACGCCTCGGGATTTATGTGTAGAGGCAAGCTTGGTTAAGCATACCTCCAACATACGTTTTAAAAAGCAGGCCATGCGGATTACGCCTAGGCCGACGTTGTGCCTTTCGTGATCATAACTTCAAGATTTTTCACATTGCCATTGAACACGAGATTGATATGGCACAGATTGCTCTTGTCATCGATAACATAGGACATGTCGTCGCCGTCTTGAACGATGGAGTTGACATACCCGGACGTACCGAGCCATTTGCTCTTTTGGCTGCTCGGGTTATTGCTGAAGAACTTGACGATATTCTCATGCTTGAAGTCGCCCGTCTGGAAGCGGAGAATGCGCTCGATGTACGTGCTGACCAGCGTCTTGTAGAGCGGATCGAAGCTGCCCTCCGTCATCGCCATGCTTCTCGCCTTGTACACCGTGATGCACTTGATATCCTTGTCCTGCAACTGTGCATTCTCGGAAGAAAAGACGAAGCCGAAATTTTTCCGGTTAATCGTATCCTTGATGTTGTTCGTGAAGCCAGTAATCTCCTTCGCCATCGTCGTAACAGCGCGCAGCGCATGGTCACTTGCTTCGATATCGAATCTAATACCCGGCAACTCCCGACTTACGTTTCTGAACGATTCACGCAAATATTCGGGACACTGGTACGCAGCCACGATGCCGGCGGCAACGTATGCGGCTCCAATATAAACGCCCTCGATCCACAGCTTAAGAATATCCTCCTTCTCCTTGGACAGCTGAACGCCATGCTCCGTCTGCAGCATGCGGCTGTCGATGACGACGCCAGACTTGTCCTTCGGAATGACCGTGAAGTTCGGGACGCACGGGACGGCGAATTCGCTGTAATCCTTGCGCACCATGACGCTGCACTTGTCGATATATTTATCGACGCCGGAGGTCGCCATGCTGCTGAAGGTCGCCTCTTCGCCCGATTCGAAGCTGAAGAAGACCTGAACCTTGTATTCCTTGACGACTTGAAGCAGCATCGTCAGCGACTCCATCGTATTCGCATCCTGCTTCGCGACCTTCCCGTTGCCCCGGAAGCGCTCGCGGGTCACCTTCACCTTGCCTGCCGATTCCAGTTCCACCGAAGGCACGATACCGAACCAGATCGTATTGGAAAATTCGTTTTTGGAGTTCACCGTGTTCAGATACGTCTCCAGGCGTGGAATATTATTGCTCTTCACCGTCATATCCAGCGTGGCGTTCGTAATGAGCAGCGATGGCTGCATGCCTTTGTTCTTGGTTGCGTACTGGTCGAAGAACACGCGCACGCCCAATATTTTCTCCATGAGCGGCTTCACCGTCTTCACGAAATCGTCCTTCGCGTTCTTATAGAATTCCAAATAGGTGTTGTAGTTCTGCACCTCCGTCTCGATATCGACCTCGGTCTGCACGACCGGCAGCGGACAGAACGTGCGGACGACCAGATCCTTCACATAGGCGGACGGGGTCTCGGAGACCGACTCATAATCCTCCTCGAATACAGTGGTCAGCCCGGTGCTGGTATTCTCCTCCATCAACATCAGATCGGTGCTCTCGCTCTTCGGCGCCTCGATAATTTTCAGCTCACCCGCGTCTCCGATCGTCAACATCCCGATCTGAACCGCTTCCGCCTGATTCTCCTCGTTCGAGCCGCCGAGCAGGAGGCGCGTCTTAATATCCTCGATCGCGAGCGGCAGCATCGCCATCACATTGTTGTAATTTTTGCTCGCATCCTCGAACATCGTGTTCAGCTTGTCGCCGAGATCAAGCTTCTTCGGATCGGCCTCGTCCAGCTTGTCATACTGGGTGTACAAGTAATGTATCTCCTTCCGCACCTGGCGGATGTCGTCCATCACCTTTTTCGGCGAGATCATGTCCAGCAAATTCTCGAATTTGAAGTCGACATTGGTGATGCCCTGGCTGCGCTTCGTGTCAATCAGCGTGAACAGCATTTTCAGAAAATCGTTGCTCTGATCGATCTTGATCTCTGAAATGCAATCGTTCGCAATCCCCTCCGGCTTCTTGAGCGTGTACATTACTTTCTGATTCGCCGCATTGTAGAATGAGTAGACGGTTGGGGAGAACTTGTCCAGGAACTCGTCGAAGCTGCGGACAAGCAGATGTTCATTGATTTCCTTGATTTTTTCGTCGCTCAAACTGTCGATCCCTCTGACATCGCCTACGACGGTCAGAAGATCCAGCTCCTCCGGGTTGATCTCCTCGAATAGCATGGCACGGTTCGTTTGGTTAATGATGTCCATGATGTCCAGCAACATGATGCCAAGCGGTTGCGGCAGGGCCGCGGCCGGCTTGCCAATCATATGCTCCTCCTTTCTATCGCTTGATGCATGTATTGCCTCGGGTGAAGCAGACCATCCGCCCTGGCCGGGCGCACGCCCTCCCGTAAAGAGGGAGCGCCCGCCATAGCCTAAGGCAGGAGGCGCAATTCCTCTCCGAATTCGTATAAAAACCATTCCAACCAACAAGCGGGATGTATGCCCCGTGACGTGTTGCAATAAAGACTAGTTTTCTTATAAAAATTGCATGGTTTTACATCTTTAATATCGGCACTTTTGGACCAAAGATTTAGTCATTCCACGAAAAATATGTCGAATCAGGAAAAACTCATTAGACGGATCGGTCAACAAGGAATAGCTGAAGCGGATCGCCAAGCAGACGGGCGGAACATCGTTCATTACCGGCAACCTTCTGGCCGCTGTCATCATTCGGCAATCGCAGGGTCAGCCTGGCCGAATCAGGGTGATACGAGAAGAGCCGAAGCGCAAGGCCCGGCTCTGTCTGTTATCGCTATAGAAATGCCCGCTGCACACTAGCTCCCTCCCTGGGACACCGGCGCTGTGCCTGTACTGTCATCCATCGCACCAAGATCTCCTAACATTTACTGTTTCCTTGTCAACATTCCGCTGATGGCTCCCAATTTCGACACAAAACACCCTGCCCTACCTTGGAGTGCCCGTTCCGGCATCCATCATCTGCAGTTCAGCGTGTGGGGGCGCCCCCACAGCGCACATTACTTCCGTCTGCGCGGCGCCTTTCCCTTCTTGCCTAGGCCTTGGGCGGCGTTCCGCCCGAAGCGCTGTCCGGCCGCGGACGAGCCTCGCTTCCCGCCGCCCGTGCCGCCACCGGCTCTGCGGCGTTCCGGCCTCGCGTCTGCCGTGCCGTGCACACCTGCGCCCCGGCCGCTTCCATACCGAGCGGATCTGCGGCCGCGTTCGCCGCGCACGCTATCACTGCGCTCGCTATCACTGCGCACGCTGTCACTGCGCTCGCCAGACGGGCCGCCTCGGCTCTGCCGGCGCAGCTTCATGCGGATGCCCTGCTCGATGAGAGCGAGATAGCTCCCATCCCGGGACGCGGCCAGCGTAATGGCCCATCCGGCTCCGCCCGCACGGCCCGTCCGGCCGATGCGATGAATATAGCTCTCCGCGTCATGCGGAATATCGTAGTTGAATACATGTGTAATTCCTTCCACATCCAGTCCACGGGCCGCCAGATCGGTCGCCACCAGCAGTTGCACATTTGCCTTCCGGAACCGCTTCATCACCTGCTCCCGCACCGCCTGGGTCAGATCGCCGTGCAGTTCGTCCGCATCGTAGCCCTTCGCCTTGAGTGCCTCATATAGCTTCTGAGCCCGCCGCTTCGTGCGGCAAAAGATGACGGCCTGATAAGGGCGATGCTCGTCGAGGAGACGGAACAGCGTCTCTGGCTTCGCCCGATCCGTCGTCTCCACCACCAGCTGGCGAATATCCTTCACCGTCACCTGCTCCGCCTCCACCCGGAGATCAAGCGGCGACCGCATGAAGCGCGCGGCAAGCGCGCGGACCGGCTGCGGCATCGTCGCCGAGCAGAGTATCGTCTGCCGGTTGGATGGCGTGTGGGCGATGACATCCTCCACTTCGGGAAGAAAACCCATATGCAGCATCTGATCGGCCTCATCCAGCACAAGCATGCGGATGCCGGATCCGTCGAAGGTGCCCCGGCGCAGATGATCAGTCAAACGCCCCGGCGTGCCGATGACCAACTGGCATGCGCCCTGCAGCTTGCGGATCTGCTTCTCTACATCCTGGCCTCCGTAAGCGGCCAGCACATGAATGCCCCCGCTTCCATCCTGGGCGGAGTCCGTCAGCTTTTTCGCCTCTGCCGTAATCTGCAGGGCCAGTTCCCGCGTCGGCGCGACGATAAGCGCTTGCGCCTGGGGCTGCTCCGGATGAATCCGCTGCAGGATCGGAAGCAGGAACGCCAGTGTTTTCCCCGTCCCGGTCTGTGCTTGCAGCACAGCATCCCGACCAGCCAGCGCGGCAGGGATTGCTTGAATCTGAATCGGCGTCGGCGCCTTAATACCTTGCTTCGTTAATCGATTCGCCCACTCTTGGCGAATGCCCAATGTTATAAAGCCTGACAGACAGGCCACCTCATTTCTTCGCAATACATATGCATTGGTTTCTCTTTCGTTATTCATAAATTTCACTGTGCCGAATCGACGGATCCGAGAACCCGCTTCACCCGGCCGACCTGCCCGTCCTGCAGGCGAACCTTGATGCCATGCGGATGATAGGCCGAATTCGTAAGAATATCTTTGACGACGCCCCGGGTGGTCTTGCCGGTGCGCTGATCCTGCTTCAGGACAATATCCACCTCCAGGCCGGGGCGGATGCTCGCCCGCTGCTGACCGCTCTGTTCCATATGCTTCCCTCCTTCACGCACAGCTCTTTCCGGTCAGACCGAGCGCCTCTTGGAATGCCGTCTCTCAACATGGAAAGGCTCTTTTCTCGGCTTCAACCGCTTAGGGATCATCCGCTCCCCATCCATTCCAGCATCCATTCACACTCGATTCCATTTTATTTTCCCCATGTTACAGGAAAGCAGGGAAAAATGCCACTAGATCAAGCCGCAGCGCAAGGACGAACATGATCATCGCCGTCCTTGATCCCGCCTTTACGTTCAGCTTCCCCCAAAAGTTGCAACATTCAGGTTGTTGAGAAACTCCAGGGGAGTATCAGGCATTTCATTTATGAGTTCCAGTCTGATATGTGTCCGACAACCCGGCCCTGTACGGGAATGCTCACGGCAAGCCGGATCAGGAAGTGTACGCGCAGGTGAATGATAAGACATTCGAGGTGATCCGCAACAAGCCTGCGCCTTCGAGAGGCGGCAGGCTTGCGGATTTTGAACATGATTGAGAGCGGACGATAGCCGCCCGCTTATTGAATTTGGTAGTGCTTTTCAAGCTTTTTGCCAAGATACCATAGCAGGAACAGTCCCGCCACCGCCACGAGCAGGCGCCACGGATGAGAGATGAAACTCTGCCAATCATGGCCGACGAAGGACATCATGAATACCATAACCCCTTTGCCCAACACGACGGCGGCGACAAATATCCGCTTCGGCACATTGCTTGCGCCAGAGGCGATATTGACGAAGAAGGAAGGGGTGAACGGAAAGCAGTACAACAAGAACAGTGGCGAAAAGCCTTTGCGTTCAATCCATGAGAAGAAATGCTCCGCCTTCGGGTATTTCGCCGACAAATAGATGCTGAATTTCCCCCCGAACCGTCGCGCGGACAGGAAGATAAGTAGCGCTCCCGCGACCGTGCCGAGCCATGAATAGATGAAGCCGAGCCACAAGCCGTAGGCGGATGCATTGCCCGCGACGATAATGAACAGCGGCAAGAAGGGCAGCAGCGCCTCCACCATCGGCAGAGCGATGCCTGGGACGGGGCCGTGGGAGGAATATTTCTCCAGCAAAGCTTGAATCTGCTCCCTGTCAAGCTGTGACAAATTGTGATAGGTATGTTCCAACCATTCCAGCATGATGACCCCTTTGTCTTCTATGAGTACTTCCGCCTCTTGCTCTTGTGACGCACTTTGGTTCGCAGATCACCCCGATAGACGAGCTGCAGGGAAGGAGAATGGCGGAAATCCTCCGGCGTCACCCGTACCCAGCTCTTGTCCACCACATCCATTCCATGCTCCTGCAACATGGAGGCAACGAATTGGGAGCAGAAATAAGCATTCTCCCGGCGGATATCTATATTAAAAATGATACCGAACAGGCCCAGCAGATTATATTTGTACTGTTCCGGATTCCGCTCCATCTGCTTCAAGCGCAGACGGATCCGTTCATATACTTCCGTGCTTACGGTGCAAGAGTACAGCGCACATTGCGTAGGACGATGCTCCGCCCGAACAAGGTATCCCTGAACCCGCTCCTTGACGAAGCCGCCATGGAACGGATTGAGCGGATGCTTCCTGCCGAAGCTGTACACCTCCCTCAGCTCGGAATCGAGCGCGATCGACGCGTGATTTAGCGGCGCCTTCGTATAGCACCGGATAAGTTTGGAGAAGATCGTGCCCGTGTCGGTAAGAAGGATATAAATCTTCCTCTCGTCCACCATGCTCACCAACCTGTAATTAATTTCAAAAAATATGAATGAAGCGCTCCTGCCAGCGTATACTCACGAGGAGTGGCCGAGCGAACAAGACGTAATGCCCTATCCGGAACATGCTGAAATGTGCCGCTCAAACGTCTTTCCTGACAGCGAGACGCCCTTCCGGCGGCTCGGCCCAGTGAATCCTCTCCTATTGTAGTGGAGTGGCAGATGAAATAACACAATCCCACGACCAGATTCGACCTAGACCATCGTCGGGGACAAGTCGGAAGATCGTATGACAATTCCTCATTCACAGTTCCCTCTTTATGTTTGCCGCAAGCTCGCAACGGCCGAACAGCATACGGCACTGAGCCCGCACGAAGCGTGCCTTCCCGCTGCCGATTTTATCGGACGACCGAACAGCTCTCCCGTATAATCAGTTCCGACGGAATGATGATCTTCTTGCTGATGGCGCGCTTCGTCCGGATGCGCTCAAGCAGCAGCTCCAGCGCCGTGCGGCCCATGAATTCACTGTGGAGCTTCACAGTGGTCAAGGAGGGCGTCATGAACGGGGCGACGGTCATATCATTGAACCCGGCGACGCTGATATCAGCGGGCACGTTCAGCCCCGCTTCCCGAAGCGCCCTTACCGCGCCGATCGCCATGGAATCATTCGCCGCCAGCACCGCCGTGAAGCGAATGCCCGCTTCGATCAGCTCGCGGGTCAGCCGGTAACCGTCCTCTGCCGAGAAGCGCCCGATGCAAACCCGCTGCGGGTCATACCATCCCCGCTTCTGCATCCACCGCTCATACGCTTCCTCCCTTCGATCCGCACCCTTATATCCGTCGTCGTCCCGCCCGCCAATGTAGGCGATCTCCCAATGGCCCAGGCTATGCACATACGCCAGCATCTGCTCCATCGCATCGTGAAGATCGGCGATGACGATATCGAAGCGGTTGTCCCACGGCACCGGTTCGACGAAGACGAGATTCGGAGTGACGGCCGCAAGCCGGCTCACCTGCTCCCGCTGTACCGGTCCGATGACGATATAGCCGTCCGCCGCGCTGCTATCCAGCGCCATCTCGTCCTGGATGCCGGCGAACCATTGTACCTGATACTCCCGGGCCGCAGCCTCGATCGCCAGACGCATCGCCAAATAACAAGGATCGTTCAATTCCTCGCTACGCGGATACGTCATCAGAAGCCCAACGGTCGCAGCCGCGGCGGATTCCCCAGACGAAACGGCCGATTCCTCTGTCCGAGCCCCCCGCTTGTACTTCGTATATTCCAGCTCCACCGCCACCTCGAAGATGCGGCGCCGCGTCTCCTCCGACACGGAGAGCGTCTCGTCGTCATTCAATACTCTGGATACCGTCGAGACGGATACCATCGCCTTCTCCGCGATATCCTTCAATGTGGCCATCTCGTTCACTCCCTAATCTTAAGAGGGTATTCCAAAAATCCGCTTTTGATCACGAAGCGACTAGGTTAGGCAACGCAACATCGAATCTTGTACTCACTCTCGAACAGCGTATGCTTCCGAGGTATGTTTCCTGCGGAAACATGGTAGCTGCACATGCAGTCTGTTCTACACTGCGCTGCTCTTTGCAAGTTTTGCGTAGCAAAACTCGCTTCGCAAACATATGTTTCGAGTTCAAGCAACCTTCTCGGTGTTGAAAACCGGACTTTTTGAACACGTACTAGAAGCTAGTTATCCCTCATTGTACTTCTTTTTTAGTAAATGTACAATTATTTTAGTAAATAAATAGCATCTGCCGTGTCATGGAAGCAGATCACCCGCTATCTAGAGGATAGCGGGTGGAACGGCTCGATGCCGCAGCGGGAGCGGGCCATCTGGTGCTGTCCGCATGAATTGATTCCCACTAATCCCGCCTTCACCAACGTAAAACGTGAACCAGCTTCGCTCTTGTCATCAGATATACAGAAAATGGTTCCCTGAAGTAAAACAAAATCAATTGGTTTTACTAAAATATTTACTCCAAAAAGGCCGAAAGTAGAAAAATCCCACAAAAAAAAGGAAGAAGCGAGAAGCGTCTTCTTCCGGAAAGGTGTCTCGATTATGTTCCGGCTCGCCCGAGTACGAAGCTGATGAGCAAAATCGCGAGCACGAGTGCCGTGATGCCCGCGTAAACCCTATCGCCCTCCTTCAAGAAGACGAGAATGGATACGGCGACGCGGAAGACGGGGGTAAGGATAAGCAGAAGCAGCCCGAGCGATATAAATGCATAGGCATTGAAGCCCGCCACTCCTGCAGCGACCTCGGCAACGGTCGTCGGGAAGCTAGCGTCCGGGTACCCGCTCTCGCCCGTTGCGAGGAAGAGAAGCAGCCCGAAGGCAATGAACAGCCCCGCCACCACTACACCGATCCGCAGCAGCCGGCTGACCGTCAGCTCGACATCGTCCGCCCTCGAATTCATATCCAGCCCACCCCCTGCAGAATCATCTCAATGGCGACATATCCCAGAATCGGTATGAACAGCAGCCGGATCGTGCGGCTCTTCATCTGCTGCATCAGACGCGATCCAAGCACCGAGCCTGCCAGTACGCCAATAGCGACGGGAGCGGCAATGCCCGGGTCGATGTCTCCGCGGAAAAAATAGATTCCGGTGCTCGCCGCAGCGGTCACCCCCATCATGAAATTGCTGGTGGCGCTGGAGACCTTGAGCGGCAGCTTCATAAATATGTCCATCGCCATCACCTTGAAGCTGCCGCTTCCGATGCCGAGCAAACCGGAAATAACGCCGGCCGCATACATGACGCCGAATCCGCCGTAGACATTGGCCACCTGATACTCGACCTGCCTACCCAGTGCTTTATCGTAATACGAGCCGTTCATTCTTAGCTTCTGCGCGAGCGGATGAGCCTTCGTATGTTCGGGAAGCTCGGCGTTCACCTTCTTCACCATGCCGATGGCCGAACTCAACAGAAGCAGGCCGAACAGAATGAACAGCACGTTCGGCGCGATCAAGCTCGCGACGAAGGCTCCCGTTACCGCACCTGTCGTCGTCGCCACCTCCAGGAACATGCCGATCCGCAAATTCGTAAGCCGATCGCGCAAATACGCGATCGCCGAACCGCTGGATGTCGCGATGACCGAGATGATGCTAGCCCCGATCGCATACCGGATATCAACATCGAACAGCAGCGTGAGCGCAGGCGTAATAATAATGCCGCCTCCCAGGCCGAGCACGGCCCCTACGGTGCCCCCGACCAAGGAAATAAGCAGCAGCTGTATCGTCGTCATGATCATTTTTTCATCCGATGCTCCTTTCCCTCCCCTTTCTCCTTTAAGATGTCCCAGAGGATGCCAAGGAATGCGGACGCTCTGCTCTTTTCCCTGTCCAAAAAGCCCCCCACCCGTCGTGGAATGTCAACTGGATCGGCTACACTTAGTTGGACAGAAAACCCCCATGGCCTGTCGGCCACCACGATGAATGAAAATGAGGGTTGCCAATTTGAGATTCTTCTGCGCAAATAAAGATAGGCAGATCAAAGGTCGAATTTTTTTTGGTGAGCCACATCCCGCCTATTGCAGCTTTGAGCACCGCCGATTGTTGCCCTGAGCACGTGTACAAAAGTACACCTCTCGTTGCTGCATGATCTGTTCAATCCAAAGCAAGGGAGTGAAGTTGGAATGGATACGATATTGGAACGGTGTGCAGGGTTGGATGTGCACCAAGAGACTGTCGTTGCCTGTATATTGGCAGGGTCTCTGGACAAGAACTTGTCTTGGCGAATCCACAGCGAATCAAAAACATGCCAGGCAAAAAAACAGACATGAAAGACGCGGTCTGGATCGCTCAATTGCTGCGCTGCGGATGGATCGAAGCGAGCTTCGTGCCGCCGGAAGA
>NZ_BALG01000022.1 GCF_000315235.1 Paenibacillus popilliae ATCC 14706
ACCAATCTCGACTCTCTCCCTCCGGAGAGTATGTCGGTTGTAAGTGGGCAATTTTCAACCGATGATATTGGGTATTTTACATCCGATTTTCACAAAATGATTGGAGGAGTTAGGATGTCAATAATAGAGCATTTTATATAACATTGTTTATTAGTAATTAGAGGCCCTTCTAATAGGAATGCGTATAAAGAAATAAAATATTTAGGAGGAGAAAAAATGCGTTCAGAAAAAGAAATGATGGAATTGATATTACGAGTAGCTAAGAAAGATGAGAGAGTACGAGCTGTTGCAATGAATGGTTCTCGAACAAATTCTAATGTACCTAAAGACACTTTCAGAGATTATGATATTGTTTATCTTGTATCTGACTTACAATCGTTTCTAATCAATCCTGATTGGATAACTGTTTTTGGGAAAAGAATAATAATGCAAACACCAGAGGATATGGCAATGTTTCCACCTGAATTAGGTGGAAGATTCACATATTTAATGTTATTTGAGGATGGTAATAGAATTGATTTAATGCTGATTCCGATTGAGGAAAAAGATATTTATTGTTCTGAAGATGGATTAACAGTTATTTTATTAGATAAAGATGGGAATATGCCTAAGCTTTCTGAACCAACAGATAAAGATTACTGGGTAAAAAAGCCTTCTGCTGAATTTTTTGCAGATTGTTGTAATGAATTTTGGTGGGTTTCAACTTATGTGGCAAAAGGGTTATGGAGACAAGAAATACTTTACGCTTATGACCACTTAAATAGTGTAAGAGAAATGTTACTAACAATGCTTGAGTGGAAAGTTGGTATAGAAACCAATTTTTCTTTGAGTGTAGGAAAAAACAGTAAGTATTTGAAGTGCTACCTTGATAACGATGTGTGGAAAAGATTGATGAAAACCTATCCTAGTGGAGATTATGAACAAGTGTGGAATGCATTTTTTGAAACAATTGACTTGTTTGAGCAAGTAGCTATTGAAGTAGCTAGTATTCTCGAATATCAATACCCTTCTGAAGATGCGAATAAGTTAAAACAATACCTTACTAAAAATTAAACTCAATATTTGTGAAGGTATACACTTAAAGTGACGAGGGCGTAAATTAAAGAACATTGAGTTGCATATGCAGCTCAATGTTCTTTATTTAGTTAACGAAGCAGGTTAGCTTAAGAAATGTATCTATATACGTTGAATACATGTAGTTAAAGTTTAAGGTTTGATTTTATTGTTTTTTCGAGACATTACTATTGTTATGATGTTCATGGAGATTCAGGACAGTTAGTTTGAAATCGTTAATTTTTGTATTGAACTGCATACTTAGCATCGTCTTATTATGGTTGGGATGCCCGTTCGGCGCAAATACATCCGGGCTGACCTTAAGCCACTCGAGTACGGGCACTTCAGATTGTGCGCTGACATACACGCTGACAGGAAGCCTGATCTCGTGGCCACCGTCGCCTTTCAAAATGACATGACCTTCATAATTCCCTGTTACGTGAGCCGGGATGTGCAATCTCACGTCGAACGTCTGCCCGGGGCTAACGGTTGCCTTACTCGACGTTACGATTCCGCCGCCTGTAGGCCAATCAATGGAGACGGAATAGGGCTGACGGGCATTGGAGATGCTCTTCAGCCGTACCGTTTTCTTCACCGTATTCGCCGAAGAAATAGCCCCGAACGAGAGGCTGCCCGTTTCATATTCGAACGGTGCGCTCGGATTATCTTTAAGCGTGACGCTCGCTGACTCTTGCACTAAGGCGATCGCCGGGGCCTCTACGCAGCGCTTCAAATCAACCTGGCCTGCACCTTGTTCCGTCAGCTTATACCGTTTCCTCATGCGATCCTTCAGATCTACCAGATCTACGGCATGATTCATCATCAGCGCCTTGATTTCATCCGGACTCAGATCAAGGTTGTTCTTGCGGGAATACTCCACCAGCAATGCTGCAGCACCGGCGATATGCGGTGCAGCCATGCTCGTGCCTTGGAAGCTTTCATACGCATGTTCGTAATTGCCGTCCCAAGCCGGCACGGATGACAGGATGGCCACGCCCGGTGCGGCAATGTCCGGCTTCAGCGTATAGTCCGGCAGCGCAGGACCGCGTGCGCTACCGGACCAAAGCCCTTGCTCCTCGATATTGGTGCAGACAACCTTTTTCACCGAACCGGATCGAATATGATTTGTCAAGATAATACCGTCATCTCCCGAAATGCCATAAGTAGGAACAAATTCATAGCCCTCCCCATGGAGGTAAGGAGCCAGATCGCTGCAAATAATGAGCGCCGCAGCTCCAGCATGTTTCGCGTTTCTTGATTTTTCCCCGGCGCTGATCTGGCCGTGGGAGACGACCACGAGCTTCCCTTTCACGTTTTTGTTTTTGTAATCCTTTTTCTTTCCGATTCCGGCATAAACCGCTTCAAGCGGCTTATCTACGGCCAGAATCGGAGATGAAGTGGCGTGACGCGGGAAAAACTTCCGATATAGTCCATCGACGTGAAACACCGGGGTCAGGACCGGAGGAGAAGAGGCGGCAACGGAAATGGCCGCCTCTTCTCCTCCCGGACTTCCCAGCGTATGCGGCTTCGGTCCGTAATTGCCTGCAGCGACGACCACGACGACCCCGGCTTTGGTCGCATTGTCCAGCGCAACCGATTGCGCGCTGTACTGGAAGTTGTAATCGCTGCCGAGCGACAGATTGAGAACATCTACCTGATCTTGGTAGACGGCATGCTCAATGGCGCGAATAACGGCTTCCTGAGATGCTGTGCCATATGGCCCGGTAACGCGATAAGCATACAGGTCTGCCTGCGGCGCAATTCCACGGATCTTGCCGCTGTCGCCGGGATGATCGCCATTTCCTCTGCCGACAATCGTTCCCGCGACATGCGTGCCATGGGTGGTATGATACTCTTTTCCGTCTTTTTTGGGCTTTGTCTTGTCTGGTCGCGTCTCCATCGGATCATCGTCGTTATCGACGAAATCATACCCGCCTTTCAAGGCGCCCTTCAGGCTCGGATGATGGTAATCGACACCAGAGTCAAGCACCCCGACCTTGATGCCTGCTCCCTCATAGCCCCTATCCCATAAGTCATTCGCTCCGATAGAGTACGCACTTTTATGCATCCAGGCGCTGTCGCCATCAGCGCTCGTCCCGTTCGAAGCCGCTTGGAATTCCGCGTTCGGATAGACGGCCTTGACACCAGGAATCGTTAGCAAATCATCAACCTTGTTGGCAGGTATGCGGACCGAAAATCCATTGAATACATGACGGAACTCGTAACGGATCGAGGCTTGCAACGGCTTCAGGGCGCTGCGGAATTGGTGATGCTCTTGCCGGATATCGCTCTCGACATCGTCGCCGAACAAGGACTGTGTACTCGCGGCCTGAGCTTCTGCGACGTTCACCGGTTCCTGTTGCAGTTCTACGATCACGGTAATCCTATCGCTGCCGTCCATTTTTTCAGTCGCGCCCGCTACTCCCGGCAACACCATGCTGGCAAGCAGCAAGACGCTAAGGGCCAAAAATATGTACTTGCGGAATGAATGCATTCTCAAACGTAAGCCTCCTTTCTTGCGGGCGGTAGGGAATACAATGATTTTGTCAAATGATGTCGATACATGAATCAAGCTTACCTCTATTTCGTATGGAGGGTAAGGGGACTATTCCCTATCTTCCCATTCCCTTCTCCGTTGGAACATGTCGAAAAACTACTAATAACGTCTAGTAATAAGAAAAATATTACAGGATTACTGGGCTTTTAGAACGATATCAAAAATAGAATAGAACCGCAATAGCGTGATTATTCTGTCTCGAATACAGTAATAAATAGCGCATTTATCACCTTGACAATCCATCTTCCACTCCACCAACTAAAATTTAGGGAGTTAACTATTTTGTGTTCCATGTATTCTTTTATCGTTTCATCGATAGGTTATGTCCTTGTTTTTGAAAATAATTTACATGTGACTGAACCCGTTCCCGTATCGGAAAATACCCCAAATTCTGAGAACAAGGTGTGGGCTAGTTGACGCTTCCCTATTAGGATACATTTTTTCACTTCAAACATATGTATATATGAACAGATACTAAAAAAATAAGATAAATTATCCGATATATTTTCTGGGGCAATGGTGAGGGTGAACAACAGCTTCCGGATGATACATGTCAGAAAGCGGCGAAATACAGGGCAAGGGAGGCGCAAAACGTGAACCTGCTTCTGCCGTGTTGACACGGATGGTTGCTTTGTTTTCAGATTTTAAGTTTTCAGATTTATGCGCAACGATGAAATTGCAGATGAAATTGCAAAGGAAGATGAAAATGTCGCTGTTAACAACGGAACTATCCGAATTACGGGGGTGGAAGCCTTATTTAGATCAATTGGAAGAACGGACCATTCTTCGGATTCCGTCTGGAATGTCTGACGGCTCCTTACAAACCTTTGTTTATCCCTGGCCACAAGAATGTCAACAAATTGTTCGGCGTTTCTCACAGACCGAGCGGTTTAACGCCAAGCATTTGCTAGGTGTTGCATGGGGAATATTGCTGATGAAATATGTAAGGCGAGAGGAAGTCGCTTTTGCTGTGCTCGAACATCCGGGTCAGGTGTTTCCGTTCATGATGTCAGGGCAGGCGGGGACTACGATGCAAGAGACGATGAATGTAGCCGCCTCTGTTATGGATGAGAACCGGTTAAAGGCCGTAAGCCTGGATGAATTATCTGCTGTATGTGAACTTGAAGGGGAACTGCCTGTATGCAACACGGCGATATTGGTGGGATCCGAGTTCAGGGATGCAGACTTGCAGGGCAAATTTGAGATCGCGGTTGCTTACCACGAACAATGGGACGGCGGATTGACCATCCGGTATACACAGGGAGCATTTACGGATAACTCCATTCGCAGGATGTGCATGCATCTTCAAAAAATAATGGAAGCGTGCTTATGCGTTCCAGGTACGAGGATAAGTGAGCTCAACCTAATTTCGAACGAAGAAAAGGAAGTTCTGGCAGGGTGGAATGCGACGGAACATCCTTTCGAGCGAAACTGCACGATTCATGAATGGTTCGAAGAGCAGGTTGTGAAGACTCCGGATCATACGGCAGTGGTTTACAAGGAGAAGTCATTGACCTACGGCGAGCTTAATGAACAGGCTAACAAACTCGCTCGTGTGCTGATACGCAAGGGAGCTGGTAAAGGGCGCATCGTTGGCATACTGGCCCATCCTTCCCTGGAGATGATGATTGGTGTTATCGCGATATTGAAGACGGGTTCGGCTTATTTACCGATAGATCCCGCTTATCCTGCTGATAGGGTGCGATATATGCTCGAAGACAGTGGGACGGAACTGCTCGTGACCGAGCCGCGGGTGAAGATGGACGGCACAATCCAATTCAAGGGAGAAATCGTTTGTGCTGTTAACGCCTTGAACAAGGCAACTGATCCAGACTCGGAAGCGCCAGCGGAGATGAAGGAGCCTTCCGATGTACCGGTAAGAGCGGATGACCTGGCCTACATTATTTATACTTCTGGCTCGACCGGTCGGCCAAAAGGGGTGATGATCGAGCATCGTTCACTCGTAAATCTTTGCATGTGGCACAACAGACAATTTAGGGTTACGGACAAAGACCGCGCTACGAAATATGCAGGCTTCGGTTTTGATGCCTCGGTGTGGGAGATGTTCCCGTACCTTGTGTCCGGTGCTTCCATTCACGTTATACCGGAAGAAATCCGGCTCGACGCTGCCGCACTGCATGCATACTTTACGAACAATGCCATTACCATCAGCTTCCTGCCGACCCAGTTTTGTGAACACTTTATGACCCTAGAACATCCTTCCCTGCGGATTTTGCTTGCCGGAGGGGACAAACTCAAGTCGTTCAGCCACCCGACCTATGCGTTGTACAACTGTTACGGGCCGACAGAGAACACGGTGGTCACGACCGCATATCGCGTGACGGAGCTTAACGAGAACATTCCCATCGGATATCCGGTCGACAACTGCAAGATTTACATAACAGACGCGTACGGACACCCACAGCCGATCGGCCTTCCAGGGGAACTATGTATTGCAGGCAGCGGACTCGCTCGCGGTTATTTGAATCAACCCGAGTTGACAAGCGAGAAATTTGCTGTCAGCGATGTAATTGGTGGAGAACGCTTGTATCGGACGGGCGATCTGGCCAGATGGACGGAGGACGGAGTCATTGAATTCCTCGGCCGGATCGACCATCAAGTGAAAATTAGAGGCTTCCGGATCGAGACCGGCGAGATTGAACATCGGCTATCGCAGCATCCGCAGGTCTCCGAGGCCATCGTTATCGACCTTGAAGATGCTGCCGGAGCGAAGTACTTATGCGCTTACGTGGTGGCTTGCGGTCCATTTTCGTACGATGAAATGAGCGAGTTTTTAACAGAATCTCTGCCGGAGTACATGGTGCCAACGAAGCTCGTACAATTGGAAAAGCTTCCTCTTACCGCGAATGGCAAAGTAGACCGGCGGGTGCTGCCTGCGCCTATGGCCTCAACCGACGAGGAAAATTTCGAGGCCCCGGTGGGAGATTGGGAAGTGGGAATTGCGAAACTGTGGTGCGAAGTGCTCGGAATAGAACGCATCGGTGTGAGGGAATCGTTTTTTACGGTTGGCGGTGACTCATTGAAGCTCGTTAAGCTGCAGATGAAGCTGGAAAGACAGTACAATCTTTCGGTTCCGATTGCCGTATTATTCGGGAATCCGACGGTTCGCGAGCAGGCACAATGGCTGGAACAAGCTGCTTCAAGTGGCAAGCAGGCAGCAGAGGTTGTGGATGGCAACCCGCGGATATCGCAATCCGGCCCTCCCATTACGAAGGTGCCGGTTCAGGAGACCTATCCGGTTGCTTCCGCTCAGCGGCGTCTATATGTTATCGAGCAGATGGAACAGGTGGGTACGGCTTATCATGCGCCATTTGCCTTCCGGATCGACGGTTCTGTTCATCACCAACGGCTTGAGCAGGCATTCTGTGCGATGATCGAGAGACATGATGCACTGCGGACGTCCTTCCACTGGGAGAACGAGGAGATCGTTCAGCGCATTCATGAACAAGTTGTGTTCGAACTTAAGCTGGAGGAATCGTCGGAAGAAGGTCTGCAGGAGCTAATAGGCTCGCTTATCCAACCTTTCGATCTGACGCAGGCCCCACTGGTTCGGGCTTGGATTATCGCATGCGGGTCCAACACCTCTGTGCTCCTGGTCGATTTCCATCATATTGTCGTGGATGGCGTATCAGCAAATGTCTTTTTCGACGAGCTATCCAGACGGTACCGCGGTGAAATGTTGCCGGAGCAAGCGATTGGGTTCGCGGATTTTGCCGTCTGGCAGACGAATGCGGCACAACGTCGCAGTGGCCAGGACATGCATGCCTACTGGGAGAAGACCTTGGCGGGTGAGCTGCCTATTCTTCAACTGCCGGCGGACTTTGAACGCCCCGCTAAGCAAAGCTTTAAGGGGAATACCATATCTCTGTGTCTTGACGAGGAGAACACCGGCCGACTGAAGGCATTCGCGGCTTCAACAGGGACGACGCCATTTATGGTACTGTTTGCTGGATACCATGCGCTTTTATCCCGTTACACCAATCAGGAGGACGTCATTACAGGCGTTCCGCTGGCGGGAAGACGGCAAGAAGAGGTGCAGCCTCTGATCGGAATGTTCGTGAATACGGTGCCTGTGCGTTGCTACCCGGAGAAGAGCAAGCCATTTGCCGAACTACTACATGAAGTGAAGGCAGCCTTATTGCATACCTTCGAGCATCAGGATTACGAACTAGAGGAACTGGTCCGTTCTTTGAATATTCGGCGGGATGCAAGCCGCAACCTGCTGTTCGACACGTTGTTTGTCATGCAAAATACAGGCACACTGGAGCTTCGGCTTGAGGGGGCAAACGTATCTCTTCATCCCTATTTCCATCCGATCTCGAAATACGATTTGATGGTGGACATTACGGAGGAGTCAGACCGAATCCGCATTGATCTTCAATACTGTACCGATTTGTTTGAACAGAACACGGTGGAAGCGTTCGGCAGTCGTTTCTTGAGGATGCTTGCGGATGCTATCGAGCATCCGGACAAAAAGATAGGCGAGCTGGATATGCTGAATGCGGAAGAAGAGCGCTTCGTTATCCATCAATTCAACGATACGGTATCGCCTTACCGGGATCATATGACCATCCATGAACTTTTCGAGGAACAGGTGCAATGTACGCCGGACAAGCCCGCGCTCGTATTTGGTGATCAGTCCATGTCCTACCGCGAGCTGAACGAGCGGTCGAACCGTCTCGCTTACACACTGCGGTCCAAAGGCGTTGTACCTGATCAAGTCGTCGGGCTGATGGTGGATCGTTCTTTCGAGATGATCGTCGGGTTGTTGGCCATTTTGAAGGCAGGCGGAGCCTATGTTACGATAGATCCTGAATATCCGCAGGATCGGATCGTGTATATGCTAGGAAACAGCAATACGACATTGCTCTTGACCCAGAGACATCTGGCCGGCCATGTCACTTACACGGGCGACACGATCTTGATTGACGACGAGGAGGCATATAGCGGATACGCGGACAATTTGCCTTCTGTGAACAAGTCTGCTGATCTACTGTATGTGATTTATACATCGGGAACAACGGGTACACCGAAGGGCGTTATGATCGAGCACCGCAACATCGTAAATCTACTGCATTACGAGTACACCGCAACCAACGTGGATTATAGCGGCAATGTGCTTCAATTTACAACGATCAGTTTCGACGTCTGCTCCCAGGAAATATGGTCGACGTTAGCTGCGGGGGGCACCTTGCACATGATTCCGAGCGACCTGCGGATGAACGTGGGCGAGCTGCTGTCGCACATTGAAAACAATGGCATTGAGATTTTATTTATGCCCGTATCGTTCCTAACGTTTATTCTGAATGAACAGGAATATGCAGACCGCTTCCCGTCTGCGGTCAAGCATGTCATTACCGCCGGAGAGCAACTGATCGTCCCGGAGAAATTCCGCGAGCACTTACAACGGTACGGCGTACATCTGCACAATCACTATGGACCGTCGGAAACGCACGTGGCAACGACACACACGATCGATCCGGCCGGAGTGATTCCAGAGCTGCCTCCGATTGGCAAGCCGATATCGAATACGCAAATCTATATCGTGAACGAATATCTTCAACCCCAGCCGGTGGGCATTGTCGGTGAACTTTATATCGCTGGAGATAACGTTGGGCGTGGGTATCACAATAACCTGGAGATGACCCATGAGCGCTTTGTACCCAACCCGTTTGTTCAGGGAACGCGGATGTACAAGACGGGTGACCTGGCCCGATGGACGAAGGAAGGTACGATTGAGTTTTTGGGACGACTGGATCATCAGGTTAAAATTCGCGGGTTCCGCATCGAACTCGGCGAAGTCGAAAACAGCCTGTTGAATCATCCAGCGGTATCGGAGGCGATTGTTGTCGCCAAAACGGATGAAAAAGGCAGTCACTACCTATGCGCTTATTTCACAGCGGCAGTAGAGCTGACAAATCGAAATCTGCGGGATCATATCGGCATGCAGCTGCCGGATTACATGATTCCTTCCTATTTCCTACAGTTGTTGGACATGCCGCTGACCCCTAACGGCAAAATCGACCGCAAAGCACTGCCGGATCCGGATGCCTCCCATGGGCGAAGCAAGGATGAGGCGGGTCCGCGAACGGAGTTGGAACAGGCCGTAGCCGATGTGTGGCAAGCCGTGCTTCAGGTCGATCGGGTCGGCATTTACGACAATTTCTTTGAGCTTGGCGGGCACTCGCTGAAAGCGACGGTTGTGGTGGCAAGGCTGCAGAAGCAGTTTGAAATCGGGATGAACGATATGTTCGAATATCAGACGATCGCTGCCCTTGCGGGAAAAATCAAACCGAAGACAAATCATCTGCAACAGCGACTCGAACAGGTCAAGCAAAACTATGCCCAACTGAAGGAAATCGATTTTTCAGCGGAGGAAGTATGCTACAACCGCCGGAACATGAACTACGATTCCGTCGATTTTACAGCGCTGAATCGCTACAGTGAGGTGCTGTTGACTGGGGCAACAGGCTATTTGGGTGCCCATTTGCTTCATGATTCGATCCATGTAAAGGCCTGGGATGTACATGCGATCGTCCGTGCAGGCTCAGACCGTGAAGCGAAGGAGCGCTTGCGACAAAAGTGCGCTTATTACTTCGGCAAGGGCTGGTTTGAGCGGCATGAAGACCGTATCCATGTCCATGCCGGCGATATCACGAAAGACAGGTTGGGCCTGGCGGAAGAGCGTTACGTAGCGCTTCTGCATCGGGTAGATGCGGTCATTCATGCGGCAGCCAACGTGAAGCATTATGGAAGTTATGCCGATTTCGAGCTGCAAAACGTGAAGGCAACGCACAACCTGCTGAACTTTGCCGCCGAAGGCAAGCCGAAGCATATGCATCATATCTCGACGCTTGGAGTAGCTACAGGGGTCATCGAAGGAAGCAGGCATGTCAGCTTCACCGAGTATGACTTGGATCTGGGACAGCAGTTCGAGAACTATTACGCAAAAACAAAATTCGAAGCGGAGCGTCTTGTTGTGGCCGCACGGGATCGGGGAACGGTTGCCAGCATATACCGCCTTGGCAACATCGTATTCCATTCGCAAACGGGTCGTTTCCAGGAAAATATCGCCGATAACGCGTTCTATACGACGCTGAAGTCCTTCCTTGAACTGGGGACGGTGCCTGGAGAATACAACGATATTGACTTTACTTACGTTGACCAGTCCAGCAAAGCGATTGTACAGTTAGCCGATATCGCGGCGCTGCAAAATGAAGTATTCCATATCGCCAACCCGTATGAAGCCGGAGTAGGTGCGGTACTGCAGCAAAATCCCTTGAACCGCAAGGTAGAGCTTTTACCGTTTGACTCCTTCATCAATTATCTGCTGGAGCATTATGATGATGAGCGATACAAGCATGCGATCGAGCAGATCATGCTTCATTACGGCTGGATGGAAGAAGCCATCTTTACCACAATGTTCAGAATCCGTAGTGATAAAACAACTGGAATTTTGTCGAAACTTGGTTTTGAGTGGTCTCCATTAAATACTCCGATGATGCAAAGAATGTTTGCACATTGCAGGGATGAAGGGTTTATCTAATACGATATTTTTTCAATTGGAGGAAAGAACATGTACACAATGCATTACGATCCAGTAAAAAACCGTATCGATATAAAAATAATCAAAATTAACAAGGACAATGTGGACAACTACATTGCCGACTACACCAAAGTGCTGGAGAGCGTAAAGCCCGGCTTTATCGGTTTGGCCGATCTTAGTGAAAGTCAGTTGGTTACGCCGGATGTTGCTGAAAAGTTGGGCTCCCTTGGCCCAGTATCGGTAGATAAAGGCATGAGGAAATGGGCTTATTACACCGGCTCTGCGATTAGCAAGCTGCAGATGAAACGCATGTTCGGCGAGTTGGCAGACGCCTTCGAAAAACGGGAAGAAGCCGAACATTTCTTAACAAATTAACGGACGAAACTTTTTATATAAACGGAGGAATTAACATGTATAAAATCCAATATAATCCAACAGAAAACCGTGTCGATATAATAATAATCGAGATTAACAAGGACAATGTGGACAACTACATTGCCGACTACATCAAAGTGCTGGAGTGTGTAAAACCCGGCTTTATCGGTATGGCCGATCTTAGTGAAGGTCAGTTGTTTACGAAGGAAATTTGTGAAAAATTAGATCCACTTTCCCAGGTAACGGTAGGGAAAGGCTTGAGGAAATGGGCGAACTACGCCACCCCTGAGATAAAGTTACAGATGGATCGCATGTACGGCGAGGTGGCAGACACCTTCGTAACACGGGAAGAAGCCGAAGCTTTCTTAAAAGAGTAACGGACGAAACGGTCGGCAAGGTGACATTCGAGCAGGGGATGCTCGCTGATCGGGAACTTTCTGAGCAAGTAAGCGCCAAAAATTTCGAAAATAGCAAGGCTACTCGATTTTTCGCGTGATCCTTTCATGAAATCATATTTTTTATTCAGATGGGGGAAAGCACATGTATAAAAACCATTACGATCCAGTAAAAAACCGTATCGATGTAAAAGTAATCGAAATTAACAAGAACAATGTGGACAACTACATTGCCGATTACATCAAAATACTTGAGAGTGTAAAACCTGGCTTTGTCGGTATGACCGATTTTAGTGAAGGTCAGTTGTTTACGAAGGATGTTGCTGAAAAATTGGCTCATCTTGGCCAATTATCGGTAGATAAAGGCATGAGGAAATGGGCTTACTACACTGGCTCTGCGATTAGCAAGTTGCAGATGAAACGCATGTTCGGCGAGGTGGTAGACGCCTTCGAAAAACGGGAAGAAGCAGAAGCTTTCTTAAAAAATTAACTGAAAATTGCACCCGGTGTCTTATGACACCGGGTGCAATCAGATAGGTGGCGTAGTCAAATATCATGAAATTTAATCAACCTCATTTACAGCAATCACATAAAAAAATAGGACTGCAGGGTGCAGGATTGTATGCAGGAGCTGCACTTTTCATCAACGTCATTTGCTTTTTGCTTGGTCTTCCCGTCTACGCGGGTCTGATTATGAGTCTAGTGCTAACTGCAGTTGCCGGCTACGGCGTTTCCATGCGGATGTTAGGATTGGCTGGCTTGCAAGAGAGGCAGGCAAGTACCGGGACGATCTCGGACCATCTCCAAGTGGATGACGTAACGATAGGCAAGCTTTTAGCCGAGCAGGGAATGCTCAATTATCGGGAACTATCGGAGCAAGTAAGCGCCAAAATTTCGAAAATGGTGGGTATGCTTCATGAAGTAAAAGGCAGCGCGGAACTAGGTTTTTATGTTTACGATATTATCAAGGAAGCAACGCATAGTGTATCCGCCGACTCCAACGAGCAAACCGAAATGATCCGGGTCAGCTCCAGTACGGTAAGTGACGTCGCGGCAGCGATCCGGCATATTTCCGTTAATGCTGACGAAGCAACAAGCGCTGCACACGAATCGTCTATCAACGCAACCAAAGGACAGGAATCCATTCTTCATGCCATTGAATGGATGGAAGAGACGAATTCAACCGTTCAATCCCTTGTAGAGATCATGAATCGTATGGAAGAGAGTTCCCGTAAAATTGTTTCGTTCGTATCGATTATCCGCGAGATTGCGGAACAAACTCATCTGCTTGCCTTAAACGCCGCGATCGAAGCTGCCCGCTTCGGAGATAATGGACGCGGATTTTCGGTCATTGCCAGCGAGGTGCGCAGCTTGGCTGAGCAATCCTCTCAATCAGCTAAGCAGGTGACAGAAGTTGTAACGGAGATCCTGAGAGAAACGTCACAAGCCGTCGGCTCTACCAGCGTCGTAGCTGAACAGGTTGATGATGGTCTTAGAGCGGTGAATGAAGCCGGGGGCGCTTTCGAGTTTATCAAGCTGTCAATTGGCGAAGTTGCAGGCCAAATGCAGGAGGTATCCTCTTCGGTTGAAGAAATAGCAGCAGGTACGGAACAGCTTGCTGCAAACATGCAAAAGACGGAGCAGATTGCTGTGAAGGCAACCTCGGAAATGAACAATGTCACGCAGGCTATCCAAGAGCATCATTCCATCATGCAGCAAATTTCCAGTACCACTGAATCACTACACGGGCTTTCAAGTGAATTGGAGCTGACGCTGAATGATTACCGAAACATCGTTCATGTTCTGGAGGCAGAATGAACATCAAGCTATCGTCGGTCGCAAGCGATGTGCTCGCCAAATGAGGACGTGCCATGATTGAGGCGATAATCCACGGCGTAACAAGCTCCGAAATATAATTTTCCAGTATAAAGATGGTTTGAAGCTCCACCCCGCAGCACCGTCGGCCGCGATTGGCCGTCCCAAGCCGCATAGTACACGCGCCGCGCCGAATCGATCGCCACGGCGTACACTTTGGCGGCGAACCGGTCCTGGCGCCGCTGACGAACGGATAGGCCCCTTCCGGCAGTAGACGGGACGGATCCGCCGCGGCCCATGCGAGCAGGACGGCCTCGATGTCCGCGGATGTGTCGCGGAAGCCGGTCAACGCCTCATAGTGGCTGATCGCCGCTTCGTATTCCCCAATATGAATCCCCTTGAACCCAATCATTACCACCACGACAACGCATAACAAGATCATCAAATTCCGCGGGTTTAGGACGTCTCAGATCGTCATATCTATCAGCCTCTCCCGTCCGAGTCCTGAAAGTCAGGATCCCATTCGTAATTCTCGTGCACAATCCGGTTCACCTCGTCGGCTACGCGATCCCATTTCTCGTGCGGGTGTTGCCGGATCATCCTGTGCAGCCTGAGCAAGCGCTCCTTCGGCAGCCGATGGGCGTAGCGCCGGATCAATCCGGGATAGGCGAGCACGTATCGCTTCATACGCACGGCCGCGCCGGCCACGCCCGCGAGAATATCCTGGCCGCTGTTCAGTCCGAGGATTTCCGGCTCATAATGGATGACGTACTGGAACGCGCGGTCCTTGATCAGATCCCGCTTGATTTTGGCGATCTCGCCGATATAATCGGCCAACAGCGGATCGTATTGCTGTAGCAAGAGCGGTTCCAGCTCCAGCCCCATATCTTTGCGCAGCGAGAAGTAATGAAGCAGCGCCAACTGCTGCAGCCGTATCGTATCGTTGCGGATTAACGGCCGGAGCTCGCGCAGCAGCTCGTAGGTGAGCTGCTTGTCGTCATCCCAGTGTGAGAAGGCATGCTCCCAGTCGCGGAATATGTCCTGGGCCAGCTGCTCCTGCTCGCGCTGCAGCAACTGGCCCAGCTCGCGGCTGGCTTCGGAGGACATCGCCTTCCGTTGGACGAACCAGAGCAGGCCGATCAATAGGATGGACGCTGCGGCGCAGAGTGCCATCTGCCCGAAGGAATCGCTGAGCAGGATGCCGATGAGCCCGAGCAGCAGGGCGAGAAGCCGCTTCGTGTGCATCGATCGTCTCACCCGGGCGGCCGCTTGACGTTCGATCGGGCGCAGCGAGGCTTTGCCGCAGACCGGACAGACTTCTTCCTCCAACGCGGTGAAGGCCTGGCATGAGGCGCAGCGATGTACAAGATGATAGAGCTGCTTCGGCTTGCGGTACGATCTGAAATAGACAGGTAATTTTTTCATGGTGTTCTCTCGCTCTCGCCGTTCACGACAGCGACAAGCCGGGCGTCAATCTCCGCCGGCGAAGGCGTCGTCTTCCGTCGAACCCAATAGAAGACGGCCTGGCTGGCGACAAATAGAAACAAAACTGCGATGCAAGCGTATGCTAACATAGAGCGTCCCTTCCTTTGACTGTAAACTAGTAAAATAGGAGAGGTTCCACAAGCCCATAACCATCTGCCACGGCTGCGGGTCTTTGTATCGTATCCTAATGAGACAATTTTCGACAAGGATATCCTTCATTCGGATGACTTTATCTCTGTTGCATTGTGCCGAATGAGGTTGAACTTTACAGTCACTGATTATATCATTATGACAGATTGGTGGTAAATCAGTAAATATATTGTCATTTCAGATCATATCGAAGCGGGGAAACCAAGGAAATTCAGCACATTTTCATCTAATTTTAAGAACGATCAGGTATAACAATAGAGTGCCGTCCTCCGTGCGGCTTGTATGCCTGCCATTAACCTATCATTTTTTGATAAAGGAGTACAACGATGCTGTGGAGAAAATTTGCTGCTTACATGATGTTGTTCACTTTGGCATTCGGCTTGCTGCCCTGGATCGGCAAGGCGCCCGCGGCGCAGGCTGCCCAGGCGGCCTCGAAGATCGATGCCATGCTTGTTGTCGATGTGAGCCATTCGATGGATACGAGCGATAAAGACAAGATCGGCAACGAAGCGATGAAGATGTTCGTCGATATGCTGTCTTCCTCGGGAGACAAAGTCGGTATCGTCGCTTATACCGATACAATCGAGCGCGAGAAAGCGCTGCTGAATATTCAGTCCCAGGCGGACAAGGAGGATCTGAAGCAGTTCATCGACCAATTGAACCGCGGGCCCTATACCGACATCGCGGTCGGGGTGAAGGAAGCCGTCAAGGTGCTTCAGCAGGGATCTGACCCGGCCCATGATCCGATGATCGTGCTGCTGGCTGACGGCAACAACTACTTGAACAAGAACGGCGGTCGTACGCAGGCGGAGTCGGATCAGGAACTGAGCGCGGCGGTAGAAGAGGCGAAGCGGAAGGGCATCCCGATCTACACGATCGGCTTGAACGCTGACGGGCAGTTGAATAAGGAAGCGCTGGCGGAATTGTCGCAGCAGACGAATGGCAAGTCGTTCGTCACGTCGTCCGCAGACGACCTGCCGCAAATATTGAGTGAAATTTTTGCCAGCCATCAGAAGCTGAAGATCGTTCCGGTCCAGTCGATCACCGGGAACGGGAGCTATCAGAACGTAACGGTGAACGTCCCGAACGCGAACGTGATGGAGGCCAATATTTCCATCATGTCCTTGAAGCCGGTCGAATGGAAGCTGTACGATCCGTCTGGCAAGGAGGTCGCGATTCCTTCGGATGACGTCCAGATGTCCCGTTCAAAGAGCTATTCGCTCCTGAAGCTGCTCCAACCGGGCCAGGGCGACTGGAAGCTGCAGGTCAAGGGGGCGGACAAGGACAGGATCGATATTAACCTTGTCTTCAACTACGATCTGGAGTTGACAATGGACCCGATTCCGTCCAAAACCTATCACAAGGGCGATAAAATCAAAATTGGTGCTTACTTGGCCAGCAATGGCCAGCAGTTGCAGAACGATGCGCTGTACCGGAACATGAGCGCCGTGCTGAATGTCAAGGACCTCGACACCGGCGATACGGTCGATCTCCCCCTTAATCAGGCGGGCGACCGCTTCGAAGGGGAATTCGAGGTGAAGGACAAGCACGATTACGAGATCAAAGTAAGAGCGGAGGAGAAGAGCTTCTATCGGGAGACGGAGCCGGTCAAGGTGAGCGCCAAGCCGGCGGGTGCCGGGGCATCCGCTCAAGCGGGCGCAGGCGATGGAGAGGCGGACAAGCCGTTCCCGATGTGGATCGTCTATGCGGGCATCGGCCTTATCGTACTCGCTCTGGCCGCCGGGTTCCTCCTTGCGGCATGGAAGAAGGCGAGCCGCGGCTTCGTCGGCCAGATGGTCATCGAGATCCGCGATGAGAATACAGGAGAGAAGACCTATCCGCAATATAAGAAGCTGACTGCCTTCAAGGGCAAATTCACGCTCCATCAGATGTTGCAGCTGGCGCCCGAGTTCAAGGAGACTGAGAAGATGGTCTTTATGCCGGGCAAGAGCGATCGCATCCTGCTCAAAAACGGTTCGGCTGGGACGGTTGAAAAATCGGGCCGCGCCGTCGATGCGAGCAGCGGGCTGGAGCTGAAGAGCGGCGACCGGATTACAGTGCCGCTACAACAGGTTGATAAAACGGTCTGGCTTGAATACATTGTATAGACCCGTTCCGCACGCCCGTTTTTGAACTCGAACTTATTGGGAGGAACATCCATTTATGAAACCCATCGTCAGAGAACATATTCAACAATTGGACGTATCGCTGGGCGGAGGAATCGTCAGCGATAAGATCCGCGTCGACACGATCGACAATCCGATCCTGATTATCGGCTTGGGAGGGACCGGCATCGATGCGCTGCTGCGCTTGAAGTATCAGATCAACCGCAGATTCAAGCTGCCGGAGGATCCGATCTCGAAGAAGAAGCGCGAGAAGCCGGACAATGTAGAGTTCCTGGCATTCGAGACGAACGAACAGGATCGCAACAAAAAATACCGCGGCATCGGACTCGATCCGCTCAATGAATTCGTGCTGCTGTCGAACGCCGAGATCGGCGGCCTGCTGCAGAACCGCAGCATCCTGGAGTCGTATATTACCGAGTGGCTGTCCCCTGAGCTGAGCATCACCGACGGAATGAACGGTGCCGCCGGCGTGCGCCAGGCGGGCCGCCTGCTGCTATTCACCAAGATCAATCATGTGGTGCAGGCGATTGACAAGAAGATTAAGACACTGTCCGTCGGCACGAACAAGAAGCTGATGGTATTTCTACTGTCCGGCTTGTCCGGGGGGACCGGCAGCGGCTGCTTCCTGGACATTTCCTACATTGTGCGGGGCATTATCGAGCGGGATTACGGCTCGGCGGGCATCGACCGCGTCCATACGCTCGGCTATCTGTTCACTCCGGACGTGAACCTGTCGAACAAGAGCCTGAGCGAGCATACGCGCGAATATATCAAGAAGAACGGCTACGCCGCGCTCAAGGAGCTTGATTACTGGATGAACGTCGACAGCCGCAGCGAGCGCTTCCGGCAGAAGTATGGCAACATCCTGACGGTCAATTCTCCGCTGCCGCCGTTCAACCTGTGCCACCTGATCTCGGCGACGAATACGGAAGGGAAGCTGCTGGAGAACGCCTATGACTACTGCATGAACGTGACGGCCGAGAACATCACGAACTTCATGGCGAGTGAGGAGAAGCAGTCCGGCGAGGAGTTCGCGATTCACGATTACATCAGTAACATCCGCACGAATATCGCCCAGATGAACCGGGCGTATCCGGCCAATTACGAGTACAACATCATCGGCGCCTCGTCGGCCGTCCTGCCGCTCGAAGAGATGACGACCTATCTCGGGTACCGTCTGTTCCAGAAGATGGAGAAGATGTTCCAGCAGGCGCCGAGCCAGGAGGAGGTCGAGAAATTCGCCCGCAAGCTGGGCGTTGATCTCGACACGATGGCGAAGATGTTCGAATCGCGCGTGCCCGAGCCGCTGCCGGGCTACGAGAACAGCGAGCGCCTGAGCTATAACCATGTCATCAAAATGCAAGTCGTCAATATGGATACGGAGCTGGAGCAGACGTTCCTGGCGCGGGCGCGCGAGGAATACATCAAGGCGAAGAAGCAGCTTCCCGGCGAGATCGTCGGCAGCTTCACCGATCAGATCCGGCGGATGTTCCTACATCCGGAGCAGGGGCCGTTCTATGTATCCCGTCTCCTCTACACGGAGAAGGGCTTCTGTCTGTTGAAAATGCTGCTCTCCTACATCGAGACGCTGCGCGAGAATCTGCATCATCTTCCGCGCGATATCGAAGCAGCGCAGGAGCAGGCGGACGAGCGCCTCGGCGATGCAAAGAGCGCCTTTATTTCTAAGGACAAAAAGAAAAATAGGTACATCGAAGCCAAAATTCAGGAATATTGGCTGCATGCCGATGTGGAGCGCACGGAGCAGATGATCGAGTTTTATGAGGATCTGTACCAACTGCTGAACCAGGAGAACAACCGGATTTATAGCATCTATACCGAAATATTGAACGCGCTCAACTCCATCTTCGAGAAGAACGGCGACATTCTGATCCATGGCGAGGAGCAAGCCGACCATAAAGGAAACCGGACCTATTACTGGAATATCGTCAGCGTGCCGGACATCTCGAAGGTCATCAGTAATTTGATGGATCAGAAGGAAGTCGACGACCTGATTCGGGACTTCTCGCTAGAGCTGCTGAACCATTCGAATCAGTGGATCAAGGAGCAGGAGCTCGATATCGTCAGCTCGATCTCGGATTTCCTGTCGGACAAGTTCGGCGATCTGATTACGCAATCGATGGAGGAGTTCCTTATCATGAAGTTCGGCCACGACGAGTCGATCGACAAGTTCGTCGAGCGCCAGATCGCGAGCAAGCTGGATGACGAGGCGGTTCCGGTGTTCCATCTGAGCAACAGCTCGGGCAATCTGCATTTTCCGCGCTGGGGCTTCGTGTCGGTGCCCGTCAAGGCGCCGAGTATTCTCAAAGGGATCCGCAATTATCAGAACAATGCGGTAGGCAAGTCGAACTTTACCGTCAAGGAGAGCGAGGTGAAGAATCGCATCTTCTGGCTGAATACGCATAACGGGGTGCCGCTCTTCGTCTACACGCCGCTCCAAGTGTACGAGGAGAGCTACGAGCGCACGATTCTCGACAAGGAAGGCATCGGCCGCCATCTCGTGCAGACCGACAAGGCGAACTGGACTTATCTTCCTTCCCCGATTCCGGAGCAGGCTTGGGGAGATACGTACCTGAACGAACGGGTGCAGAAATACAACGCCCGCGTCCGCGCCGAGTTCGAGCGGGGCTTCCGCTTCAAGGCCGTCATCGAGAAGGGGATGGACGATAATACGAGCAACCGTTATACCGTCGTCTTTACGAAGCCGTTCAACCTCGATGAGATGCTCAAAGGCTTCGATCTGCAGATCCAGGCCGTGAAGCCGAATCTCGGGGAAGTGAAGCGCGCTTACCTGGATTTGAAGCGGCTGCTAGAAGAGGGGCTGGAGCAGGAAGGGAGCAAAGATATCTTCGGCAGCATGAACGAGGAACTGGCGAAGGACAATCTGATCCGCTCGCCGGAGCTCATTATGCGCTTGCGCGAGGAACTGGCCAAGTATGAGGCGATTGAGGCGAAGATGGCGGAGTTCGAACAGCTCCTCAATCTGCATAAGGATGAGGAGAAGTGGCAGGATCAATTTATCGAAGCGATGTACACCGGAACGATCTGCAAAAAAGGCGCGCTCTATGTGTATGACCGCGACGAGGAAGAGGAAGCGTGGGATCCGTTCGCCAATCTGATGAAGAGCCTGGATTTTGTCGAGTACGAGGTCTATGAGCATTTCCGCGGTCTGGATGAGAAGCATCGCGGGGCGCTGCTGCGCAAAGCGGCTCGCCGCGCCGCCGAGATGACGGCGACGGAGGACGTCACTTTGCTGCTGGCGAAGCTGGATGAGTTGTACGCGGCGTCCCTGGAAGCCCGCGAGCGGCTGGAATTCGAGAAAATCGAGCTGGCACACGGGGAGGATGCATACCAGTTTTACAAGCAGTTGACGACCAAGCTGAATGCCATTCGGAGAAAGTTGAAGTAAGATGATGACGCACACCATGTTGGAAAGGTTCGCAACCGAATATGCGCGCGACGAGGATCGGCTCAGCGGCCGGGACGACAACCAGAGCAGCATTCATTATCCGACGGTGTTCCTCTTCATCGGCGACAAGGCGGGGGACGCGATCGAGCCGATGATCCGGATCAATGAGCGGAAATGGGATAACAGCGCCGGCGTCATGTACGTGCACGCGACGGACCGGGGCCAAGGTGAGGAAGCTTCCGGCGATGACGCAGACGGTCCTGCCGCCGGCAGCGCCGCTTCCGCACGGCATGGCGCAGAATCCGGCGGCAGCGTCGCCCGGCTCGTGCTTCCGCTCCGCGGCAGCGACAGCCGCAAGACGATGCGCTACGATGTGCACCGCCAGTTCTACGAGGAGAAGCGCGGCCTGCTTGAGCTCAACCGTACCTTGCGGAAGGTGAGCAGCGATATCGCGGAGTACGGCCGCCTCTATGCCTCCTTCGATCGGATTCATCTGGCGGTCATTACGCAAGCCGATGATCCGCTCAATGTGCTGGTGCCGGAAATGACGCTGCTGGCGGAAGCGATTTTCCAGCAATCGTTCAAGTCGGTACAGACGGATCTGTACGCGCTCATCCGCGAGCGGGAACAGGCGGAAGCCTTCGGCTATGCCAGCTCGGTGGGGGTGGCGTTCCTGCGTGAGCTCGATGATATGCAGAGTCCAGACTATTCATTCTCGGCCCCGCTGCATGTGACGGAAGACGGGATTGCGATCGAGGTGACGCATCCCGCTGCACCGTTATTCGATCTCGTCTATGTGCTGACGGACAAAAATGAACGCGGCATGTCGTCCTTCGATGAGGAAGACAATTACGAGATCATTTGCCATATGAACCTGTTGAAGAACCGGAAGCGGATCGACTCGGCCGAAGCGCATGGAATGGATAGCTACAACAATACCTCCCTGCGCAACAATCTGATGACCGAATCCGGCCGGATTGGGTTCGTCTCGGCGGGATTCTCGAAGGTGAAGCGCCCGAATCATTCGATTGCGCTTGCCGTACTGTATCATTTCTGCTGTCAGTTGACGGAGCGGATGAAGGGCGGACCCGAACGGACGGCGGCGGAGAAGCTGGCCTGGTTCGGGCTGGACCCGAAAGCGATAGCGGACCGGGTCGATCAAGCGGTCCCGGACGAGGAGCGGCTCCGCGACATGAACGGCATGATGACGCATGGCGTCAGCTTCAGCCAATTGAAGCGCATGACGCTGCGCGAAGCCGAGGAAGCGCTGTTCGGCAACGGATGCATCGCTTTTTTTCGGGATAATTATGAACGGGCTGCTAAGAGCGCGATCCGGCAGTTGCCGGATGACGAGCTGCATGATAGGGTCGCTGAGCGTCTGGCCGCCCAGGCGGAACCCGGCTTCTATCAGGTGTACGCCTGGACGAACGAGGCCGAGGAAGCGGGCAGCGTCTGGCCGCTTCTGCACGGCCGCATCCGCGAGGCGGAAAGAGCGCGGGAAGCGGCGCAATCGAAGCTGGAGCAGAAGTATGGCGAGACGGTGGAGGAGCAATCGTTCCAGCGGCTGCTGCTGATGGACAAGCATAATGTGCGCAGCTTCATCCGCACCTTTTTCGACACCGTGTACCGCCAGAAGCTGGAGGTGCTGCGGCTGGAGACGGAGCTGCGGCTGTACCGGAAATATGAAGCGGAGCTGGAACGGCTGCACGCGATCTACAAGCAGTACGTGCAGCAGATGGAGTCGCTCGAGCGGACGCTCCGGGAAGCGGCGATCGGCAGCATCCGCCAGGCCGATGATTATATCGGCCAAAATATTATGGCGTATTATGAACGGGTGACGGCGGACGTCATGCGGGACATCGAGGCGAAGCGGGGGCCGGGCGCCTTTGGCGAAGCGCGGTATATGGGCAGCGTTTCCCGCCTGCTGGAGCAGGGAACGGAAGCACTGGCCGCGCGGCTGTGCGAGGTGTGCCAGGATCACATCCTCACTGCGGCTCCGTTCAAGCAGACGTTCGAGGAAGAGCTGCTGCGGCGGGCGAACGTGACGATCGACTACAGCAACCGGGAGGTGCTGTCGCAAGACGAGCTGTTCAAGAAGCTGTACCGAACCCTGGAGGAGCATGCCGGCATTCATATCCGCCTGCTCGATTATACGCATAAGCACCGCTACGAGGAGAAATATTTCTTCGGCGACGCGACGAGCGAATTTATGCGGTATGCGCTGAACGAGGAGGAGACGTCGCGCATCTACAAGCTCGGCTGCGTGCACGAGAAGCGAAGCAGCGGGGTGGAGAAGCTGAACATGATGGGCGGCTTCCGCGTCGAGGACCTTATGTATTACCGGAACGGCAAAATGTACTACGAGAGCTATGTGCAGAACGGGTACCGATTTCACGGCATCGATCCTGAACTGCGGCCGCCTGTCCGTTAAGCCGGGCATGCCGGGTGAATGTCCGCCGGGCTTCCGTGTGGGACAGCGGACGTTCGGTACAGACTGCTGCCGTTCCCGGAGGGGGATGGCGGGGAAGTGGAATGTGGCACATCCTTCCGAAGGGCAGCAAGCGGTGTCCAACCCAGCGTACTGGCATGGAGCAGGTCATGGCGATGACCTTAACGGATACGTAAAACCGGCCTTTATGAACACGTATTTTATGTGAGAGGATGCTATATGTATGCAGCGAAAAGTAAATTGGCTTATGGTGCTATTCAGCCTGATCGGGGGCGCCGTCGGCTGGGCCGCCGGGGAGTGGCTGTTGGGCCGCCTGCATGGCCAATGGCCGGATGTCGTAGTGAGCGGGCTCTACTTCGGGGTTATCGCCCTATTTATCGGCCTGGCCTGCCTGACGGCCGAGATGATCTCGCCCCGGCTGAATGGCCCATCGTGGCGGCAGCGGTATGCGGGCACGTCGTGGCTGGTGCTCGTGCCCGCGACGCTCGTCCTGCTGTTCATCGCGGGCCTGGCGCTCGAAGCGGCGTACCAGATCGAAGCGGGTGGCGTCAAGACGGTCAAAAATATCGTGCTCGTAATTGACAATTCGGGCAGCATGGAGCAGACGGATCCGAACCAGGATCGCTATGAAGCGGCCAAACGGATGATCGAAGAGATGGATCGGGACAAGCGGGTAGCTGTGTTTGTATTTAACGACAGCGTGGATCTCCTTCAGCCTTTTGTGCAAGTGAAGGATCAGGTTGTCAAGGAAGAGCTGTTCGCCAAGATCGATGCACTCCAGCCGACACAGGGCGGTACGGATATCGGCCTGTCTCTATCCGAAGCGATGAAGCATATCAAGGACAACCCGAATGATTCGCGCGGCACGATGGTCGTGCTGCTGTCGGACGGCTTCAGCGAAGTGAACACGAACGAAGCGCTCGCCGACTATAAGGCCCAGCATATTGCCGTTCACACGATCGGCCTTAGTCTGGTCGAGGCGGAAGGCGCGGGCCTGCTGCGTCGGATCGCGGATGAGACCGGCGGCCAGTACTACGATGTATCCACAGCGAACGAGCTAGCGTTCGTCTTCGAGAAGATCTACAGCAGCATCGGGGAGCGAACGCTGGTGACGGAGCGTTCCGGGCCGCTTCGGGACAGCGGCTATTATATGGCGCTGCATGTCATCGCTTTGGCGCTTATCGGAACGGCGCTCGGCTTGTCGCTCGGCCTCGTGTTCGACAACCGCTATCTCGCCAAGAGCTTCGGGATCGGCGGCGCGGTGGCGGGGCTGCTAGCCGGTCTCCTGCTGGAGGCCGGCTTGTCCGGACGGCCGCTTACGGACGGCGCTGTGCGTCTGGGCGCCGATCTGGTGCTGGCGGGGGTCATCGCGCTGTTCTCGCTGATCGTGCCTGTGCAGGAGAACCAGCGGCAGCGGGAAGGCCGCCAGTGGAAAGGACCGGCGGAGAATGAAGGAAGCAGCCTGTCCGAATGGCAATCTGATCGGAGCAGTCACGGATTTTAGTGTGGGGAGGCCATGACAAATGCATTATACGGAAGCGGGTCCTAAGACGCCGGTTATCCGCGAACTGACATATCGAATTGACGAAGAGCGATGTACGTTGCACTGGCTATGGCCCGATACGATCCAGGCGGTCTATGTGCACAAGGCGTCTGCGGAGCGCCCGGCGGCCGAGCGCCCGCGGGCGGCGGAACTGAAGCTGTACACGAGAGACGAGTACAAAGCCAACAACGGGTACCATGACCGGATGGAAGGGATCGGGCGGATCGTCTACACCATCTACGCCTGTCTGTTGCAGGCGGGCGGATCGCAACTTGTCATCCAGCCGGATGGCGGGAACCGGATCGCGCTGAGCACAGGCCGGGCGAGAATCTTGTACTCGATCCGCTATAAAGGCGGCTGGTTCAAAAAATTCAAAACGGCGCAAATCCAAGTGACGGTAGAGGTGCCGCTGCCTGCGGATGTGCTGTGCTATGTGAAGAAGCACGGCGGCTATCCCGCCAGCAAAGACGACGGAACGGTCTACCCGTTCGTCGAGCCGTTCGCCCCGGGACGGAACGTGCTGCCGGAGATCGAGATCGGGAAGGACGATGAGATTCGGCTCTTCTTCACCGACGGCCGCCAATATGGCCAGCTATACGAGTTGATACCGGAATGAGGAGGGGAAGTCATTGGGGATTTTTGATTTTCTGAAGCGCAAGCCGCAGCCGACGTCACGGCCGCTGTTCTATGATATCGTATGCCCGTACTGCTTCAGCAAATTCTCGCCGGAGGAGGTTGTGTTCCGCGCGGCCCATCACCGCGAGGATGACGAGAATTATGCGCTGCAGGAGGATGAGTTGCTGAACAAATACCGCGACCGCTTCGGCCTGGACACCGTCTATGATATGGAGGCGGTCATCGATCCGCACGATATTCCCGAAGAGCATCATGTGTTTTCCGATCACGTTCTTATCGGGCTGAATGACCGCTATGGCGTCATCACGCGCAGAAGGCTGTGTCCGCACTGCCATAATGAGCTGCCCGTGACCGCTGGAAAGGTGCCGAGCAATATCATTTCCATTATCGGCGCTTCCCAGGTCGGCAAATCGGTCTACATGACCGCGCTCATTCATACGCTCCAACATACGACGGCCGATCATTTCGATGCCGCCTGCATGCCCCTCAATGCGGAGATAAGCCGCAAGTTCCGCACGATGTACGAGGAGCCGCTGTTCGAACGCAGCGATCTGCTCGCCTCGACGCAGAAGGAGAAGATGCAAGAGCCGTTCATCTTTCAATTCGTCTTCAAGGATGAGACGAAGCCGCCACTTACGCTGGTGTTTTTTGATGTCGCGGGGGAAGGGATGGTCGATCAGGATTATCTCGGCCTGCACGGCCAGCATATCAAAAATTCAGCCGGCATCCTCTTCATGATCGATCCGCTGCAAATTCGATCGATTCGTGAAAAAATCCGCATGCAATACGGCGGAGCTTCCGATGAGTGGGTGCCGCAATATGACGAGCCGCGCGATGTCGTGCTGACGCTGTTCGGCGACTTCATCGCCTACCAGGATAAGAACAAGACCGACATTCCGACGGCGGTCGTGCTGACGAAGAGCGACATGCTGCATGCGTTGAAGGATGAGGACGGCGACTATATCAAGCCGAACAGCAATATTTTCCATAATATGGTTCATCGCAACTATCTCGATCTGACGGAATTCCATAATATCGACGGCGAGATCAGGCGCTTCATCGAGAAGGTGGACCGTCCGTTCAAAGGAACGATGGACGTCTATTTCTCCAACACGGCCTACTTCGCCGTGTCGGCATTGGGCAGCAATCCGGTCAATCAGAAGCTGCAGGGGGTTGTCAGTCCGATCCGGGTGGATGAGCCGTTCATCTGGCTGTTGCAGCAATTGAATTATATCGAGGGGAGAGAGCAGCATTGACATCGAACAGATCCTCTCGCATCCAGCAGCAAATGTACACGCGGGAGCGGCGCGGGATTTTCCGCTCCAACGAAGGCTTCGACACGATCGCGGCCTCCAGTGGGCTGGATACCGGCTTCATCAAAAAAGTGCTGCATCCGTTCTGCGTCTATGATGTTCCGGCGGAGTTGGCCGCGCGCGGCAAGAAGGACGAAGCGCGCTATCCGCAAGCGCTGCACCTGTTTCACGCCGATATGGGGCAGCTCGTCCTGGGCCGCAGCATCTATCAGGCAGCCGATTTCACGGGCTTGCGCAGCGCCTTCTTCACCCACAACTATGTTGTGCCTGCCGAGCGGGCGGCCGAAGCGGTGAAGGACTACCCATCACTGCTGAACGCGGACTTCGCCGGCAGCTATGACATTGAGCAGGGCACGGACCTGCCCGAGCTGGAGCGGATTCCCGCTGCGGCGGAAGAGCGCCGTTCGGCTTCGCCGATTGCCCTGCTCGCTAGCCTCGGCATCGACGAGAAGCTATTCAAGCAACTGCTGTTCGCCGTCATGTCGTCCATTGTCACGAGACGCAAAGTGTTCGTGGCGCTCGATATCGCGGTGGAGGAGTTGTCGGAGGCCGCCTTGCAACTGGTCGGCGTGCTGTACGGAAGCCTGCCGTATGTGTACCGCCGCAGGCTCGGCTTCCTGACCTTCTCGCAAGAGCCGCAGAGCCGGAAGGGCATTCATCTGACGTTCGTCGAGCAAGGGAGCTTGCGCCCGAATGATCGCAACATCGACAAGGACTATACCTTCGATCTTGCCTCCCGGCGGGTGACGAATGTCGATCTCGATCTGGGGAAGCAGCCCTACTTAAGCTTCGCCTGGAGCAATCTGGCGCAGCCGGAGCGGGCGGAAGCCTTCTATGTCTTCGCGGAGCAGATGCTGGAGGGCATGGATTCGCAGCGGCATACCGCGATCGCGAGCTGCCACGAGCTGGCTGTATTGTACCAGATCGAGGAAGGCACGGATTCTTTGTATATGCAGAACCGGGTCGGCGCGCTGCGCTCGATGCTCGATTACTTGGCGCCGGAAGGGGCTGTTCAGTCGAAGCAGCGGCTGACGGAGCTGCTCCGCAGATGCTTCGAGCGCGAGGTTGAGCGGGTCAAGCAGGGCGAGATGCCCGATCCGGCTATCGTAAAGTGCTTTATGGAATACGAAGCGCTTGCCGGGTCGGCGCTGGGCAGCGATCTGATCGGGTATTTGATCCGGAGCTTGTATGAAGCCAGTCAGGCCAAAGGCCGCGAGCGAATGGAAGCCTACTATACGCTTATCGAGGGCAGCGCCAGCGTCAGCCGGCCCTTCTTCGATACGCTGCTGCGGGGCGGCAAGACGGTAGATCTTTTCTATCCGTATATCCGGCAGAAATTTCAAGAGATCGTACGAGCCGAGGAGCTCGTGAAGCTGGCTCATCATTGGTCCAGCCAGCACCCGGTTCTGCTGAGCAAGGCCGAGTTCACCGAGCTGGCCGCTGGGCAGCTCGCCGAGAAGCTGCGCCATGATGCGGAGCCGGTGTCCGCCGTGAACGCGGTGCTGGATACGGTCGACCGCCTGCTCGCGGAAGAGGGGCGGCCTGCCGGCGAAGATATGCTGCTCTTTATGGAGAAGTTGACTTATGCGGCGAATGTGTTCCTGTTGACAGAGCTGAATCTGGAGCAGACGCGACAGGAAGCGTTCCTGCAGATCGGATTCCTGGCGCACCCGGACGAGGTAAGGGAATGGGCCGCCCGCTATCCGCCTCAGGTGCAGTCTACGGCGAATGTCATGCTGTCTGCCTACCGCTGGTTCCAAGATGCCGAGCCGGATAAATCGATCTTCAACGGCTTATCGCCTTCCGAACTGGATCGGCTGCAGCAGCTTGGGCGCCGCTGGCTGCAGCAGGATCTGGGACCGTCCCGGTTCGGCCGGCTGGTGCTGGCGTTCTGCCGGGATGCGGATCAAGGCTTGATCGAATACGGAGCGCTGCTCCATTATTTGCATCAGCATGCGCCGGACAAGGAGACCGTCTACCAATTCATGAGCTGGTCCGAGAAGCAGCGCTTTTTCTCGCGAGGAAGGAAGCTTGAGCCGGGATTTGCTGCAGCGGTGGTCGCTTATTTCAAAAAATACGACCGGGACGCGTTCAAAAATCGGACGAACCGGAAGCTGTATTTCGAGCAGGCGGGCGCGCCGCTTCAGGCTGTATACGACAAGGCCCGCAACGAGCTGTCGCCGCCCATCGTCAGATGGCTGCGGCGCAACCGGAAAGCGATGGTGTGGTGCGCGGCCGCTATTCTGGTTATCGGCGGCATTGCCGGCGGCTTGGCGTCCTCCGGCGTCTTCGACAGCGGCAAGCCTGCGGTAGCAGATAACACCGCGGCCGATTCGACGCCGACGACGGAGCAGCCAGCAGAGAAGCTTGAGCCGCAAGTCTATGCGAGACAGAGCGAGGATTTCGTGGACGGCGAATTACAGCCGATGACCAAGCTTGTGTTCGAGTTCGAGACGGAGGCGGAATGCGCCGCATTCCAGGCGGGCACGATCACGGTGAAGCTGGAGGGCGGCACCGAGCACACGTATCCGGATCGTTCTGTCCAGCATCTCTGTTCCTCGGGGGCCGGGACGGAAGGAACGCCGCCGGGCAGCTCTTCCGATGCGGGAACCGACACTGCGGGATCGCCGGATGCAGGCGGTACCGAATCTTCTGATGGCAAGGCAGGGTCTTCAGGTGAAGAGGACATTGCGCAACGGGAAGAGGTGACGGATTCTATCCAGCCAGCCCGGCAGCGCATCTATCAAGCGATTGTCTCTTTAGGCGAAGAGGTGGAGCTTAGACAAATAAGTGAAGTACTTGTGAATCAACAGAGAGTTGAATATGTCAAATCTATTGAGAAATAGAGGCTGTGCCCAGATCATTTTATCGCCCTCCCCGGCTACAGTGATATTACATGAAAATGAGGGTAACCAGATGAAGCTGGTTACCCTCATAATACGAATCTATTTTACAGATTCAGCAACGTGTTTTGCGTCATGTTATTAGCTGGTATTAGGTCAAGATAGTAGACACAGAAATAATTATGCGGCGGTCTTCGAATTGATATCGTTGCATTCCATTTCATCAGGGGTCACATAACCAATCGACGAATGAATGCGTTGGCGGTTATAAAATACCTCCAAGTATTCGAAAGTGGCCCGACGGGCTTCATCTCGGGTCTTGAAGCGGCGCAGATAGATCAGTTCTTTTTTTATCACGCTGTGGAACGATTCGATGCAGGCATTGTCGTAGCAATTTCCTTTGCGGCTCATGCTGCCAGTCATGAGTGCTTGGAGTTTGTAGTCGCTTTATATTTCTTCATCGTCCGGGAACGCCACCCGTTTTCTTTCATGATTCGGGCCACCGTTCGTCCTGAAATGGGGGTACCGTTCCGCTTTAGCTGCTCCGTCACCTTCGGACTTCCGTACAACTGCCTGGAGCTGTCAAACACATCTTTAATCTGCTTTGTCCATTCCTGACGGCGACGGGTTCGGTCACTGGGCGGACGGTTTAGCCATTTGTAGTAGCCGCTGCGAGAAACTTGCATCACCTTGCACAACTTCTCCAATCGGTACTCGAAGCGGTGTTCATAGATGAACAGATACTTTACCGACGGTCTTTCGCGAAGTAGTGCATCGCCTTTTTTAGAATCTCGTTTTCCTCCTGCATTTCCCGGATTCGCTTCTGCATTTCCCGCATCTGGTGCTCCCCCGACTTGAACACCTGCGCAGCGGCGATTTCCGGCTCCTCCGCGAACTTCTTCATCCAGCCGTAAATGTATTGTCGTTGATCTTCAGCTCGCGGGCGACTTCCGCCACTGGCTTCCCGCTCTCTTTCATATGCTGGACCGTCTGTTTCTTGAATGCATCGTTATACACAGGTTTTTTCATGGGACACAGTCTCCTCTTCACTTCTGTTGGATTGGGCTGGAAGACTGCTCACGAATCCTTTTCAGAAGAACTGTCGCACTTGGCTTCACAATCCGTCTTTTAAAGATTCAATTTTGGATTTGGATGTGATTGACTTCAATATATTACCATGGTAATATATTCTGTAACAGAATTCACAGACATAGAATATAGAATGGTCGTTAAATTCCAAGAAATTGTAGAGGGTAATCCAAATTACTTAAAGTGTGCGAACAATATTGAAAGGTGGAAAAATCAAATGAACAAGAAATTATTTATTTTGAGTTTAGCCATCGCCTCGATGCTGGTTGCATCACAATCAGCATTTGCCGATCAAGTTACAGTTCAGAAAAATGGAATTATTGTAATCGATAGAAGTGATGAAAATGAAAATGTTGTTTTAAGCAAAAAAAATTGTGATCTCACTCTTATTGATAAAGGGAGCAAATTAACTATCAATAATGGTGAGGTTACATTTACTGTTACTGATGCGGGAAAAAAAACAGATAGTCTTGTTTATTTGAGTGAGAGTAATGACTCCAAGAATCCAAGAATCATTCAAAATGGAGGAAAATAGCGAGCATTTACTTGATGTGCCAACTTCCCATACTGCTAATAACATGACGCGAAACACGTTGTTTTTTATGGTGTCCTTTACCCCGTCCAATCCGTCATGAATTCTAGTTGTATGGAGGTAACGCTTATGGAAGTTTTGCTGGAGAGCTGTGCAGGAATGGATGTCCATCAAGAAACGATCGTCGTCTGTGTACTAACAACGGATGCTTCAGGTGAAGTACAAAGTGAAGTTCGTACCTTTGGTACGCTGATCAAAAATCTGTTTGAGCAGAATGGATCGCCAAGCTACTTCGTGTAGGTCTCATCGAGCCAAGCTTTGTTCCCTCTGAAGACCTAAGGGAATTACGTGATCTTTGCCGACTTCGGAAGAAACGAATCGGCGGGTTAACAGCTGAGAAACCGCATCCAAAAGTACTTGGGAAGCCTGCAATAGTAAACATCGCAGAGATTGGCGTCGATATGAATCAGTTCCCAACAGCAGATCATCTTGCTTCTTGGGCTGGTGTTGCACCCGGTAATCACGAAAGTGCGGGCAAAAAAAAGTACAAAAAAGGAGAAGGAAAATTATTCTTTATATTTTAAATATTTTTTGGAAAGGAACTAAATAATGGGTTTTAGTCATATTTTTACACATTTTTTAGAATTTGAAACTTTTATTTATCTATTACTGCTTTCTTTTTTTATTTTATTTATTATTCAGATTATCAACCTGATAAAGAAAAAGCCTTTTAATATATATATTTTTTTTGTAGATTATTTTTTTATTTTTTATTTGCTTATTGTTTCTCTTTTTGTATTTTCAAATGGGTTTTGTAGTGATCCATTTGACATTAAAGATGCTACTCAGCTCATTCCGTTTAAAAGTATATACAAGTTCGTAGCTTTAGAAAATTATTTTCAAATTACAGGTAATACTTTACTATTACTTCCGTTTCCCATTTTGTTACAATTAAGATCTTTAAAGAGATATAAAATTAAGCAAGCTTTTTTGTATACATTGACATGTTCATTATTAATTGAATCTATGCAATTAGTGTTGGATGTTTTATTTAATTGTAATGGTAAAATATTTGATGTCGACGATTTAATTTTAAATACAATTGGAGGCGTAATGGGATGGCTTGTTTTTAAACCAATTTTTCCGTATTTTTATAGATTATTTTCTGGTTTTATTAAAAAGAAGATGAGTTGAGTCATCATATCACTGTATATGCATAAAAGCCCCCAAAGCCAATTCCATAGCTTGCTGCACACTAGCCGCTTCATACCTATGTAACGATATCGGAAATCGCGGTCCGTCAAAAGCGGCTGGAGGCCGCTGTTGGCTGGAGTGCCGTCTATTCAATTGAAGAAATCAGCGATGCTGTTCAACGCCTTGGAGAAGAAGCCTCTGTGGAACATCTGACATCGCTGCTTT
>NZ_BALG01000021.1 GCF_000315235.1 Paenibacillus popilliae ATCC 14706
GTGATTCAGAAGAAGCAGGGTGCGCCTTCGGCAGAAGCCAAGCTTCGGGAGTTGTTCGGCGAGGAGCAAGTGGAGTTGATTACCAAAGAGAAGGGGTACCGTATCTATCGAGCTGTCAAAGAGGCAGCTTACATTCAAAGTTGACTCTACATGCCCATTATGGTATTATTATATAATGTCAGTATTAGGATGGCCTTCATGTCTTTACATGACCAAAATGTCAAGCTTTTTTTGAATAAGCGAATACATTTTCGTGAAATGAAGTATAATGTTTACATTTTGGGCAAGTCTATCGGATATGAAGGATGTTCTACAACAGGAAACGACGGCACGGAGAAACGGCGTCCATCGGAAAAGGCGTTTTATCGTGAACGTACGTTTTTCTTTTTGTTTGATCAACCCATTTTCTCGTTTTCAGAGTCTCTTTCGTGACTTTATTATAAAGGATATCGAAAAGGATTCGCAATCCAATTTTTGTAAGTAGACATGAGGGGTGAGTTAAAGTTGGCAGGACATCTTGTTCAGTATGGTCGACGCACTCGGCGCAGCTATGCGCGCATCAAAGAGGTACTCGAAGTCCCGAACTTGATTGAAATCCAACAGAAATCGTACGAATGGTTTTTGGACGAAGGACTGCGTGAGATGTTCCAAGACATTTCGCCGATTCAGGATTTCACGGGTAACTTGGTTCTGGAGTTTATCGATTACAGCTTGGGCGAGCCTAAGTATTCGGTCGATGAATCGAAGGAACGTGATGTAACGTATGCAGCACCGCTCCGGGTCAAAGTGCGTCTCCTCAATAAAGAGACCGGAGAAGTCAAAGAGCAAGAAGTGTTTATGGGTGATTTCCCGCTCATGACGGAGACAGGCACGTTCATCATCAACGGTGCGGAACGTGTTATTGTCAGCCAGTTGGTTCGCTCCCCAAGTGTCTATTTCAGTACGAAAGTCGACAAGAACGGGAAGAAGACATACACGGCAACCGTCATCCCGAACCGCGGAGCATGGCTTGAGCTGGAGATGGACGCCAAGGATATCATTTATGTCCGGATTGACCGTACACGGAAGATTCCGGTCACCGTCCTTCTTCGCGCCTTGGGCTTCGGTACGGATGAGCAAATTCTAGAGCTGCTTGGCCAGGACGAATACATCCGGAACACGCTGGATAAAGACAATACCGATTCAACGGAAAAAGCGCTGATTGAAATCTATGAGCGCCTGCGTCCGGGTGAACCGCCGACATTGGATAATGCGAGAAGCTTGCTCATCGCACGTTTCTTCGACCCTAAACGTTATGATCTGGCTAACGTGGGCCGTTACAAGATGAATAAAAAGCTTCATATCAAGAACCGTCTCTTCAACCAGCGCCTCGCCGAGACGCTTATCGATGTGGAGACGGGCGAGATCGTGGCCGAAGCAGGGCAGATGATCGATCGCCGTCTACTGGATGAGATCATGCCACGCCTGGAGAACGGCGTCGGATTCAAGACGTATCACGTCGCAGGCGGAGTGATGGAATCGGACGATATTCCGATGCAGGTCATCGACGTCTTCTCGCCGCTGGAGGAAGGCAAAGTCATCAAGGTCATTTCCAACGGCAACATCGACAAATCGGTGAAGAACATTACGCCAGCCGATATCATCTCCTCGATCAACTATTTCATCAACCTGCTGCATGGCATCGGCAGTACGGATGATATTGACCATCTGGGCAACCGCCGTCTCCGTTCGGTTGGCGAATTGCTGCAGAACCAGTTCCGGATCGGTCTGTCCCGGATGGAACGCGTCGTCCGCGAACGGATGTCCATTCAGGATGCGAGCGTCATTACGCCGCAAGCACTGATTAATATCCGTCCGGTCATTGCCTCGATCAAGGAGTTCTTCGGCAGCTCGCAGCTGTCCCAGTTCATGGACCAGACGAACCCGTTGGCGGAATTGACGCACAAGCGCCGTCTGTCTGCGCTCGGACCGGGCGGTCTGACGCGGGAACGCGCCGGCTTCGAAGTCCGCGACGTTCACCACTCCCACTATGGGCGGATGTGTCCGATCGAGACGCCGGAAGGTCCGAACATCGGTCTGATCAACTCCTTGTCCACCTTCGCTCGCGTCAACGAGTACGGATTCATCGAAGCTCCGTATCGTTGGGTCGATCCGAAGACCGGCAAGGTCACGGTACAGATTGATTATATGACGGCGGATGAGGAAGACAACTACGTCATCGCCCAGGCGAACGCGCTGTTGAATGAAGACGGCTCGTTCAAGGACGATACGGTTATCGTCCGCTACAACAAGCAGTCCGACAATATTTTGACGATGCCGAGCGAGCGCGTCGATTATATGGACGTCTCGCCGAAGCAGGTCGTGTCGGTTGCGACCGCGCTCATTCCGTTTCTGGAGAACGACGACTCCAACCGTGCGCTAATGGGTTCCAACATGCAGCGGCAAGCAGTGCCTCTGCTGGTGCCGGAAGCGCCGTTCGTCGGAACCGGAATGGAGCACAAGTCTGCGAAGGACTCCGGTGTCTGCATCGTGTCCAAAGTGGACGGCGTCGTGGAGCGCGTTACGGCGAACGAGATTCAGGTCCGCCGCATTGAAATGATTGACGGCAAAGAGGTCAAGGGAGACCTCGTCAAATATAAATTGCAGAAGTTCATGCGTTCCAACCAAGGAACGTGCATCAACCAGCGTCCGATCGCGAAGAAAGGCGAAATCGTCAAGAAGGGCGATATTTTGGCGGATGGTCCGTCCACGGAAATAGGCGAACTAGCGCTGGGACGCAACGTTGTCGTTGCCTTCATGACTTGGGAAGGCTACAACTACGAGGACGCGATTCTGCTGTCCGAGAAAATGGTCAAAGAAGACGTCTACACCTCAATCCATATTGAAGAGTACGAGTCGGAAGCCCGCGACACGAAGCTGGGGCCGGAAGAGATTACGCGCGATATCCCGAACGTCGGGGAAGAAGCGCTGAAGAATCTTGACGAGCGCGGTATTATCCGTGTGGGCGCCGAGATCAAGGCCGGCGATATTCTCGTCGGTAAAGTAACGCCAAAAGGGGTTACCGAGTTGACGGCGGAAGAGCGTCTCTTGCACGCGATCTTCGGCGAAAAAGCACGCGAGGTGCGCGACACGTCCTTGCGCGTTCCGCACGGAACCGACGGGATTGTCGTCGACGTGAAGGTGTTCACGCGGGAGAACGGCGATGAATTGCCTCCAGGCGTCAATCAACTGGTACGTGCTTATATTGCCCAAAAGCGAAAAATATCCGAAGGGGATAAAATGGCGGGACGCCACGGCAACAAAGGGGTCATTGCTCGCATTCTGCCGGAAGAGGATATGCCGTTCCTGCCGGATGGGACGCCGGTTCAAGTCGTATTGAACCCGCTCGGTGTTCCTTCCCGGATGAACATTGGCCAGGTGCTCGAGGTTCACTTGGGTATGGCTGGCCGTTATCTCGGCATGCACATGGCTACGCCGGTCTTCGACGGCGCGACCGAGTACAACGTATTCGACACGATGGAAGAAGCCGGTATGCAACGCAACGGCAAGACGATCCTGTACGATGGCCGCACGGGCGAGCCGTTCGAGCGTGAAGTCACGGTCGGCGTCATGTACATGATTAAGCTCGCTCACATGGTTGACGACAAGATACACGCCCGTTCCACCGGTCCATACTCACTCGTTACGCAGCAGCCGCTTGGCGGTAAAGCCCAGTTCGGCGGACAGCGCTTCGGGGAGATGGAGGTGTGGGCGCTTGAAGCTTACGGCGCCGCCTATACGCTGCAAGAGATTCTTACCGTCAAATCCGACGACGTTGTCGGCCGGGTGAAGACGTATGAATCGATCGTCAAGGGCGAGAATGTGCCGGAACCGGGTGTTCCAGAGTCCTTCAAGGTCTTGATCAAAGAGCTGCAAAGCTTGGGTATGGATGTCAAGATTTTGACGGAGAACGAGGAAGAAATCGAAATGCGAGAATTCGACGATGACGATGATATTCCGCAAGACAAGCTGAACCTTGACATGGATGACGAATACGTGGCGGAATAAGACGCCGCAACTGCATCAGGACACGTTGGTATCAACGGTGGCCGGAAGCCGTGCCGAGAACAGCGGTTGCCGGCCACTGTCAGCCCCTATAGATTGGAACACAGCCTGCCGCTCCTGTGTGAAGGGCAACAGCGGCGAACTCTAGTACAAATTAAGGAGGGTCGCTCCTTGATGGACGTCAACAATTTTGAATATATGAAGATTGGGCTCGCCTCTCCCGACAAGATTCGATCTTGGTCCCGTGGCGAAGTCAAGAAGCCGGAGACAATCAACTACCGCACGCTCAAGCCAGAGAAAGAAGGCCTGTTCTGCGAAAAGATCTTCGGACCGACGAAAGATTGGGAATGTCACTGCGGTAAGTATAAGCGGGTGCGCTATAAAGGTGTCGTCTGTGATCGATGCGGCGTTGAAGTCACGCGCCAGAAAGTGCGCCGCGAACGGATGGGCCATATCGAATTGGCTGCTCCGGTCTCGCATATCTGGTATTTCAAAGGCATTCCGAGCCGTATGGGCTTGGCACTCGACATGTCGCCCCGTTCGCTGGAAGAGATTATTTACTTCGCCTCCTATGTTGTGACAGATCCGGGCGATACGCCACTGGAGAAGAAGCAGCTGTTGTCGGAGAAGGAATACCGCAGCTACCGCGAGAAGTACGGCCATGCGTTTCAGGCCGGTATGGGCGCGGAAGCCGTCAAGAAGCTGTTGCATGATCTGGATGTGGAAAAAGAGCTGGCGATGCTGAAGGAAGAGCTGCGCACGGCCCAAGGCCAACGCCGCAACCGCGCGATCAAGCGTCTGGAAGTCATCGAGGCGTTCCGCAATTCGGGCAATGCGCCGGAATGGATGATCCTCGACGTGCTGCCGGTCATTCCACCGGAGCTTCGTCCGATGGTCCAATTGGACGGCGGACGCTTCGCGACCTCCGACTTGAACGATCTGTATCGCCGAGTCATCAACCGGAACAACCGCCTCAAGCGGCTGCTCGATCTGGGCGCGCCGGACATCATCGTCCAGAATGAGAAGCGGATGCTGCAGGAAGCCGTTGATGCTCTGATCGACAACGGGCGCCGCGGCCGTCCGGTTACCGGACCGGGGAACCGTCCGCTCAAGTCGCTCAGCCATATGCTCAAAGGGAAGCAAGGGCGCTTCCGTCAGAACTTGCTCGGGAAGCGCGTTGATTATTCCGGACGTTCCGTTATCGTCGTCGGCCCGTATTTGAAGATGTATCAATGCGGTCTGCCGAAGGAAATGGCCTTGGAGCTGTTCAAGCCTTTCGTCATGAAGGAACTCGTAAATAAAGGCTTGGCACATAATATCAAGAGCGCGAAGCGCAAAGTCGAGCGCGTCAGTCCGGAAGTATGGGACGTCCTTGAAGAAGTGATCCGCGAGCATCCGGTTCTGTTGAATCGAGCTCCGACACTTCACCGTCTCGGTATCCAGGCATTCGAGCCGATCCTTGTCGAAGGCCGCGCGATCCGTCTTCACCCGCTCGTCTGTACGGCGTATAACGCCGACTTCGACGGTGACCAGATGGCGGTTCACGTGCCGTTGTCTGCGGAAGCGCAAGCGGAAGCCCGCCTGCTCATGTTGGCGTCCGGCAACATCTTGAACCCGAAAGACGGTAAGCCGGTTGTTACGCCGTCCCAGGATATGGTTCTCGGATCGTTCTACCTGACGATGGACAATAAGGAAGCCAAAGGGTCGGGCATGATCTTCGCCTCTGTCAATGAAGCGGTATCCGCCTACCAGCGTGGAACGGCCTCCTTGCATGCGCGCGTCGTCATTCCGGCCAGAGCGCTGAACAAGACCACGTTCACGGAGCAGCAGCAGCAAGCGCTGCTCGTGACGACGGTGGGACGTATCATTTTCAATGAAATCTTCCCGCCGGAATTCCCTTATATCAACGAGGCTACCAAGCGCAACTTGTTCGAGGGAACGCCGGATCTCTACTTTATTCATGAAAAGGGCGCAAATATTCAGGAGATTCTCCAGAGCATTCCGCAATCGGGCGCGGTAGGCAAAGACTATCTCGGACAAATTATTGCCCGCTGCTTCGATGTATTCCAAACGACGCTTACTTCGGTCATCCTGGACCGCATCAAGCAGATCGGATTCACGTACTCCACGCGCGCAGGGATTACGATCGCGGTGGCGGACGTTATCGTGCCACAGGAGAAGGTGGACATCCTCAAGGAGTCCGAAGAGAAGGTCAAGGTGATCACGAATCAATACCGTCGTGGTTTGATTACGAACGACGAGCGGTATGACCGTGTCATCGAGATCTGGTCGGATACGAAGGACCGCATCACGGATATCCTCATGAAATCGATGGACCGCTATAATTCCATCATGCTCATGGTCGATTCCAAGGCGCGGGGCAACAAATCGCAGATTACTCAGCTGGGCGGGATGCGAGGGCTCATGGCGAACCCGTCCGGACGGATTATTGAATTGCCAATCAAATCGAACTTCCGCGAAGGCCTTACCGTCTTGGAGTACTTCATCTCGACGCACGGCGCGCGAAAAGGTCTCGCGGACACCGCGCTTCGTACGGCGGACTCCGGTTATTTGACCCGCCGTCTCGTCGACGTCGCGCAGGACGTGATCGTGCGCGAGGACGATTGCGGCACGGACAAAGGCTTCCTCGTCAGCAATATTTCCGACGGCAAAGAAGTTATCGAAGGCTTGTATGACCGCATCGAGGGACGTTATTCGTTCGAGACGGTGCGCCATCCGGAGACGGGCGAAGTGCTGGTGAACCGGAACGAGCTCATCGATACCAACAAGGCCGAAGCGATCGTCAATGCTGCCGTGAAGAAGCTGATGATTCGCTCCGTGCTGAGTTGCCGCGCCCGCCACGGCGTCTGCAAAATTTGCTACGGCCGCAACCTGGCGACAGGCAAGCACGTCGAGATCGGTGAAGCGGTCGGCATTATCGCTGCGCAATCGATCGGTGAGCCGGGAACCCAGCTCACGATGCGTACGTTCCATACCGGGGGCGTCGCCGGAGATGATATTACCCAAGGTTTGCCGCGTATCCAGGAGTTGTTCGAGGCCCGCAATCCGAAGGGGCAAGCGATCATTTCCGAGATCGACGGCGTCGTCAAAGAGATTCGCGAAGCGAAGGACCGCCGCGAGGTAGAGGTTCAAGGCGAAGCGGAGACCAAAGTATACTCCGTTAGCTACGGCTCCCGCATCCGTGTCACCGAAGGCATGGCCATCGAAGCCGGGGACGAGATCACGGACGGCTCCATCGACCCGAAAGAGATGCTGCGCATCAAAGGTATCCGCGGCGTGCAGAACTACATCCTTCAGGAAGTTCAGCGCGTATACCGGAACCAAGGGGTAGAAATCAACGACAAGCACGTTGAGGTCATGATTAAGCAGATGCTGCGGAAGATCCGTATCGTCGACGCGGGAGATACGACGCTCCTTCCAGGCTCGTTCGTCGACCTTCATGAATACGAAACAGCGAACAAGAAAGCGATCCTGTCCGGCAAAGAGCCGGCTGTCGCCAAGCCGGTGCTGCTCGGTATTACGAAGGCGTCGCTGGAGACCGATTCCTTCCTGTCGGCCGCATCGTTCCAGGAAACGACACGTGTCCTGACCGACGCCGCCATCAAGGGCAAGGTCGATCAGCTGCTCGGCCTGAAGGAGAATGTCATCATCGGGAAGCTGATCCCGGCTGGTACCGGCATGAACCGCTACCGCAGCGTGAAGCTGCTCAACCCGCTGATGGAAGAAGAGGCGGAAGAAGTGCTTGACACCGCCGGTGTTGGCGTCGCCGAATAATAGAATCGTGCCACATGCCGCCGACCGCCCGCTTGAGGGGCGGCCTGGCGGCATGCTGCACGGTGCCGTTATCGGGCTCTCTTTCAACTAAAAATAATTCTTGACACATGAAATTGAAAGTGCTACTATATCGTAGTGTGCCCAAGGCAATTACCTGTACTGTTTGGAGGAACATGATTCATGTCTTATGATAAAGGGTTACAGGATGAGAAAATTAAGATTGGGACCAAGCAGACACTGAAGGTGGTAGAGCAAGGCTTAGCCGCCGAGGTGTATGTGGCGGAAGACGCCGATGCACGAATGACTTCGAACATTATCGCACTGTGCGAGAAGCAAGGCATCAAGTTGACGTATGTCCAGACGATGCGCGAGCTTGGCAAGGCGTGCGGTATCGAGGTCGGCGCGGCTGTAGTGGCCGTCGTTCATGCGAATTCATAAGCAAACCTATTGTTTTTGTCGAAGGGGAAGTCCGATGGCAAAAACATTTCATCTGTTTATTTATGAACCACCTGGATCTGTGGGCTTAAATGAATGAATTGTAAAGGTGTTGAAACTTATAGGAAGGGGGTGCCAATATGCCAACAATTAACCAATTGGTACGTAAAGGCCGCAAAGCCAAAGTGACAAAATCCAAATCCCCAGCTCTGCAAAGAGGATACAACGCCCTGAAGCGTGAAGAAACGGATTTGAGCGCGCCTCAAAAACGCGGTGTCTGCACTCGTGTAGGTACGATGACACCGAAGAAACCGAACTCCGCACTTCGTAAGTATGCTCGTGTTCGCTTGACGAACCGTGTCGAGGTTACTGCTTACATCGGAGGTATCGGCCATAACCTGCAGGAGCACAGCGTTGTACTCGTGCGTGGGGGCCGGGTTAAGGATCTTCCGGGGGTTCGCTACCACATCGTTCGCGGTGCATTGGATACTGCTGGGGTGAACAACCGCATGCAAGCTCGTTCCAAGTACGGTACGAAGCGTCCGAAAGCGAAGAAATCCTAATCGCGATCACCGGGAATAGGGGAGTACATCTATCTTATTCCGTTACAGAGAGAGACGCTTTCCTCGGGAGAGGGAGACGGACTCGCTTCTGCTTATGAAGTTATTTGGAAAGGGGGATTCACATGCCACGCAAAGGTCCAGTTCCTAAACGCGACGTGCTGCCGGATCCGGTGTATAACAGCAAGCTGGTTACTCGCCTGATTAACCGCATCATGATCGACGGCAAACGTGGTGTTGCTCAAACCATTCTATATGATTCTTTTGCGCTCATTCAAGAACGCACGGGGAAAGATCCTATGGAAGTGTTTGAAGCAGCATTGAAAAATATTATGCCGGTCCTTGAAGTTAAGGCTCGCCGTGTCGGCGGTTCGAACTATCAAGTGCCTATCGAAGTGAAGCCGGATCGCCGCACTTCGTTGGGATTGCGCTGGCTGGTCAACTACTCTCGCAACCGCGGAGAGAAGACCATGCAAGAACGTCTGGCAGCAGAGATTATCGATGCTTCCAACAATACAGGCGCTGCTGTTAAGAAGCGTGAAGATACGCATAAAATGGCTGAAGCGAACAAAGCATATGCTCACTACCGCTGGTAGGATTCAGCTGAGCGGGTCTCGATTATTGAGTTACCTAACCCAATTTGAAGGGAGATCACTCCATGGCAAGACAGTTCTCCTTGGCAAATACGCGTAATATCGGGATTATGGCTCACATCGATGCCGGAAAAACAACGACAACGGAGCGTATTTTGTTCTACACCGGTCGTACCCATAAGATCGGTGAAGTTCATGAAGGTGCCGCAACAATGGACTGGATGGAGCAAGAACAAGAGCGCGGTATCACGATTACATCGGCGGCAACGACCGCACAATGGAAAGGACACCGCGTCAACATTATCGATACTCCGGGCCACGTTGACTTTACGGTAGAGGTTGAGCGTTCTCTTCGCGTATTGGATGGAGCCGTAGGCGTTTTCTCTGCAAAAGAAGGCGTTGAGCCACAATCCGAGACGGTATGGCGTCAAGCTGACCGTTACGGTGTGCCCCGTATTGCTTACGTCAACAAAATGGACATTATCGGCGCTGATTTCCTCAACGTCATCCAGTCCATGAAAGACCGTCTGCAAGCGAATGCTGTAGCGATTCAATTGCCTATCGGCGCAGAGAATGATTTTGTAGGTATCGTCGATCTGATGGCGGAAAAAGCGTACATCTTCAAAGACGATCTCGGAAAAGAAATGGAAGAGACGGAAATTCCGGCTGATTTGAAGGACAAAGCAGCCGAACTTCGTCTAGAAATGGTTGAGAAGATTGCAGAACTCGACGAAGACTTGATGATGAAATATCTCGAAGGCGAAGAGATTACAGTTCCTGAACTGCAAGCGGCTCTCCGCAAAGGGGTATGCAACGTTCAAATCTTCCCGGTTATTTGCGGTTCTTCCTACCGCAATAAAGGCGTTCAGATGATGATCGACACTGTCGTCGACTACCTGCCGTCTCCACTCGACGTGCCTGATATCAAAGGCCACCTCGAAGACGAAACGGAAGCGGTTCGTCATTCTTCGGACGAAGATCCGTTCTCGGCACTCGCGTTCAAGATTATGACAGACCCTTACGTCGGTAAGCTGACATTCTTCCGCGTATACTCCGGCGTACTGAACTCCGGTTCTTACGTCTTGAATGCAACGAAGGGCAAGCGCGAGCGCATTGGCCGTATCCTGCAAATGCATGCGAACAGCCGTGAAGAGATCGGTACGGTTTACTCCGGCGATATCGCAGCTGCCGTAGGCTTGAAAGATACGGGCACAGGCGACACGCTGTGCGACGAGAAGCATCCGATTATTCTGGAATCGATGAACTTCCCTGAGCCGGTTATCCACATTGCCGTCGAGCCGAAGACCAAAGCGGACCAAGACAAACTTGGCGTAGCTATAGCGAAGCTGACGGAAGAGGATCCTACGCTCCACGCTCACACGGACGAAGAAACAGGTCAAACGATCTTGGGTGGTATGGGTGAGCTTCACCTTGACATCATCATCGACCGTATGCGTCGCGAGTTCAAAGTTGAAACGAATATCGGTAACCCGCAAGTTGCTTATCGCGAAACATTCCGTACACCGGCACGTGTTGAAGGTAAGTTCGTGCGTCAGTCCGGTGGCCGCGGTCAATACGGTCACGTATGGATCGAGTTCGAACCACAAGAGCCAGGTGCAGGCTTTACATTTGAGAACAAGATCGTCGGCGGGGTTGTGCCGCGCGAATATATCGCACCGGTACAAGCGGGAATCGAAGAAGCGATGCAGAATGGTATCTTGGCCGGTTATCCGATGGTAGACATCAAAGCAAGGATCGTCGACGGTTCTTACCACGATGTCGACTCCAGTGAAATGGCGTTTAAGATTGCCGGTTCCATGGCGCTTAAAGCAGCGAAGGACAAGTGTAACCCTGTTCTTCTCGAGCCAGTTATGAAGGTCGAGGTTACCGTGCCTGAAGAGTACATGGGCGACGTCATGGGTATGCTGAACTCCCGCCGCGGTCGCATCGAAGGGATGGATTCGCGCGCAGGTGCACAGATTATCCGTGCCAAGGTGCCTCTCGCAGAGATGTTCGGATATTCCACAACGCTTCGTTCCGGTACGCAAGGCCGCGGTGTATTCTCAATGGAACTCTCTCACTATGAAGAAGTTCCACGGAATATCTCGGAAGAGATCATTTCCAAGAGCAAAGGCGTGTAATTCGCCGACCAGATGATTGTAACGGCTGGCGCACATGACACGTCATGTGCCCGCCACAACATACTTATTCCACTTATTAAGGAGGAACTGTTTCCAATGGCAAAGGCTAAGTTTGAACGTACGAAACCGCACGTTAATATCGGTACGATCGGTCACGTTGACCATGGTAAAACGACGTTGACAGCTGCAATCACGTCAGTATTGACGAAAAAGTATGGCGGTGGCAGCGCAATCGCCTTCGACCAAATCGACAAAGCTCCAGAAGAGCGCGAGCGCGGGATCACGATTTCGACGTCCCACGTTGAGTATGAGTCCGCTACTCGTCACTATGCACACGTAGACTGCCCAGGCCACGCCGACTACGTTAAGAACATGATCACGGGTGCTGCGCAAATGGACGGTGCGATTCTCGTCGTATCCGCAGCTGACGGCCCAATGCCGCAAACTCGTGAGCACATCCTGCTCTCTCGCCAAGTAGGCGTACCTTACATCGTCGTATTCATGAACAAATGCGATATGGTTGAAGATGAAGAGTTGCTCGAACTGGTAGAAATGGAGATTCGCGATCTGCTGAGCGAATACGAATTCCCAGGCGACGACACTCCAATCGTTCGCGGTTCTGCACGTGAAGCACTGCAAAACCCAGAGGGTCCTTGGGCTGACAAAATCATCGAGCTGTTCGAGCAAATCGACGCTTACATCCCGACTCCAGAGCGCGACACTGACAAGCCATTCCTGATGCCTGTCGAGGACGTATTCTCCATCACAGGCCGCGGTACGGTTGCTACTGGCCGTGTTGAGCGTGGTACAGTGAAAGTCGGCGACGAGATCGAAATCGTTGGTATCCAAGAAGAAACGAGAAAATCCGTTGTTACGGGTGTCGAAATGTTCCGTAAGCTTCTGGATTCCGCACAAGCGGGTGACAACATCGGCGCATTGCTCCGTGGTGTTGACCGTAAAGATATCGAGCGTGGCCAAGTATTGGCTAAGCCAGGCTCCGTTAAGCCACACACTGAGTTCACTGCTCAAGTGTACGTATTGACCAAAGAAGAAGGTGGCCGTCATAAGCCTTTCTTCACTGGCTACCGTCCACAATTCTACTTCCGTACAACGGACGTAACAGGTATCATTGAGCTGCCAGAAGGCACTGAAATGGTTATGCCTGGCGACAACATCACCGTTACTGTAAAACTGATCGCTCCTATCGCGATCGAAGAAGGTACTCGCTTCGCTATCCGCGAAGGTGGCCGTACAGTAGGCGCAGGTGCAGTTGCAACCATCCTTAAATAATGAATCGCCGACGCGAGTCGGCGATCCCGGCCCTTCATTCTTCGGAATGAAGGGCTTTTGCATGGGCTCAGGGCTAGGGAGAGGTAAAGGGAGGCGTCGCGCAGGTGAGCGGGGAGCTGGCCCGCTTGACAACGGGCACGAATGAGACGTTACAGCCATTCACTTGCAAAGGACGAGCTTATCGACAACTCCACGCTGGCGATGACGGAGAGCATCGAGCAAGCGACGAACGAGGCGGCTGCTTCGGCAGAGATGCTGAATGAAACTGCGCTGCATTGGTAATCGAATCTACCTTCATAGGTTCACCTATTTATAAAGAGAATATATTGAACGAGCAAATCGGCGTACCTGGCGTCTGAAAGTACCCAATGCGGACACTGTCCCGGCCTGGCAAGCAAGGTTACGAAAACAGTAATGAAAAAAGCTTGCAAAAGCCGGGACATTTATTTATAATAGTGAATGTTGTTCGTCGACGTTGCGATGAAGTGAGAGGTTACCGACACACCCGGCCCCTTTGCCATGGCGGTGCGGTCGGAAAATTTTCACGGAGTATGTCCGATCCAAAATTGGGCGATAAAAGGAGGGACTAAAATGGCAAAGCAAAAAATTCGTATCCGCTTGAAAGCATACGATCACAGAGTTCTTGACCAATCCGCTGAGAAAATCGTTGAGACGGCAAAACGTTCCGGTGCAGGAGTATCCGGTCCAATCCCGTTGCCAACGGAGAAGCAAATTATTACGATTCTTCGTGCGGTGCACAAGTACAAGGATTCCCGCGAGCAGTTCGAAATGCGCACGCATAAGCGTCTGATCGACATCGTGAATCCAACGCCGCAAACGGTGGATGCGCTGATGCGTCTGGACTTGCCGTCCGGTGTAGATATCGAAATTAAGCTGTAAGCTTTACACTCCATTGATTCGGATTAAGGAACGAAAAGAGGTGTCAACATGAAAGGTATCTTAGGTAAAAAGCTCGGCATGACTCAAGTGTTTACCGTTGAAGGTAACGTTGTGCCGGTAACTGTTATCGAAGCAGGTCCTTGCGTCGTTCTTCAAAAGAAAGACGTTGAGAACGACGGTTATGAAGCTATCCAAATTGGCTATGCTGATAAAAAGAAAAAAAGATCGACGAAGCCGGAAGCCGGCCACGCGAAGAAAGCAAACACAACGCCTAAGCGCTACGTAAAAGAACTTCGTGGTGTGGAACTTTCTCAATATGAAGTTGGCCAGGAACTGAAGGCCGACATCTTTGCAGAAGGTGAATTCGTTGACGTTACAGCTATCTCCAAAGGAAAAGGATTCGCAGGCGTAATCAAGCGCTGGGGACAAAGCCGCGGACCAATGGCTCACGGTTCCCGTTATCACCGTGGTCCTGGTTCCATGGGTTCCATTCAAGCGAACCGCGTGCCTAAAGGCAAACGCCTTCCAGGCCACATGGGAAGCGAAACCGTAACGATTCAAAATCTCGAAGTTGTGAAAGTGGATGCAGAACGCAATGTCATCCTCGTAAAAGGTTCCATTCCGGGTCCGAAAAACAGCTTCGTTAACGTAAAACAAGCGATTAAAAAGTAATCCGTAAGGAAAGGAGGAGCTCAGAATGCCAAAAGTAGCAGTATACAACATCAGCGGTGCACAAGTCGGTGAGATCGAACTGGCTGACACGGTATTCGGCATCGAACCGAATAAACATGTGCTTCATGATGCGGTTGTTATGCAGCTTGCATCGATGCGTCAAGGTACGCATAAAGTGAAAACCCGTTCTGAAGTTAGCGGTGGTGGCCGCAAGCCTTGGAAACAAAAAGGAACTGGACGCGCACGTCAAGGATCCATTCGTTCGCCACAATGGAAGGGCGGCGGTACGGTATTTGGTCCGACACCACGCAGCTATGCGTATAAGCTTCCTAAGAAAGTTCGCCGTCTGGCAATCAAATCCGCACTGTCTTCCAAAGTTCTGGCAGAGCAAATTATCGTATTGGATCAATTGACGATGAATGCGCCGAAGACGAAGGAATTCGCTGCAATCTTAAACAATCTGAACGTGGACCGCAAAGCGTTGGTCGTTATGCCTGAGTACAATGACAATGTGGCACTCTCCGCTCGCAACATTCCTTCTGTGAAGCTCGTTGCGGCTGACGGCGTGAACGTATATGACGTTCTCCGCCATGAGAAGCTCATCATTACGAAGGATGCGGTTCAGAAGGTAGAGGAGGTGTTCGCGTAATGAAAGACCCTCGCGATATCATTAAGCGTCCTATCATCACTGAACGCACAGCCGACATGATGAATGACCTGAAATATGTATTTGAAGTCGATATCCGTGCGAATAAGACGGAAATCAAGCAAGCTGTTGAGTCGATTTTCAAAGTGAAAGTAGCGAACGTGAACACGCTTCGCGTACCAGCCAAGCCGAAGCGCTATGGCCGCTACTCTGGATATACAACCGAATGGAAGAAAGCATTCGTCACGCTGACCAAAGACAGCAAGCCGCTCGAATTTTTCGAGACGGTATAATGACACACTCGTACAAGTAAGGAGGGAAAACCAGTGCCTATCAAAAAGTACAAACCGACATCTCCGGCTCGTCGCGGTATGAGCGGATCTACGTTCGAAGAGATTACAACGAATGTGCCAGAGAAGTCCCTGCTCGCTCCATTGAACAAAAGAGCAGGACGCAACAACCAAGGTAAAATCACGGTTCGTCACCACGGCGGCGGGCATAAGCGTAAATACCGGATCATCGATTTCAAACGCAACAAGGATGGCATTCCAGGCCGCGTTGCTACGATCGAGTACGATCCGAACCGTACGTCCAACATCGCGTTGATTCACTATGCAGACGGTGAGAAGCGCTACATTATCGCGCCAAAAGGTCTGAAAGTGAACGATGTAATCGTATCCGGTCCTGGTGCGGATATCAAGACAGGCAATGCAATGCCGCTTGAGAACATTCCAGTAGGTACAGTTATCCACAACATCGAGCTGAAGCCAGGCAAGGGCGGCCAATTGGTCCGCGCAGCTGGAACGGAAGCTCAGTTGCTCGGTAAAGAAGAAAAATATGTAACGATCCGCCTGTCCTCCGGCGAAGTTCGCAAGGTCCTCAAAGTGTGCCGCGCGACAATCGGTTCCGTAGGCAACGGCGATCACGAACTTATCAAAATCGGTAAAGCTGGCCGCAACCGTTGGTTGGGCAAGCGACCTACCGTCCGCGGTGTCGTCATGAACCCGGTTGATCACCCTCACGGTGGTGGTGAAGGGAAAGCTCCTATCGGCCGCAAGACGCCTATGTCTCCATGGGGCAAACCGACGCTCGGTTACAAAACGCGTAAAAAAGGTAAGCATTCCGATAAATATATCGTACGTCATCGCACGAAATAATATTTACCTGACTGCATACTCTGCGGCGTAACGCACGCAAGCATAAGGTTTTGTGAAGGGAGGATTCACATATGGGTCGCAGTTTGAAAAAAGGACCATTCGTCGATGGTCATTTGATGAAAAAAGTCGAGCAAATGAACGAGTCCAACAAGAAGGCTGTCGTTAAGACTTGGTCGCGCCGCTCCACGATTTTCCCTCAATTCATCGGTCATACGTTCGGTGTCTATGATGGACGCAAGCACGTGCCAGTTTACGTGACGGAAGATATGGTCGGACACAAGCTCGGCGAATTCGCGCCGACACGCACGTACAAAGGCCACACGAACGACGACAAAAAAACAAGACGCTAATTTTGACTATACTGCATTTGAGGGGAGGTACTTCCATGCAAGCGAAGGAACAAACGGAAGAACAAATGAAGGCACAAAGGAAGGGACCAAGGACGGGACTAACGAAGAAACAAAAGAGGGCACAAAAGAAGGCGCAAAGGAAGGCATATGCAAGGGAACATGTGATGGCAAATGTGAATAATGTTCGCATTTCTCCGCGCAAGGTCAAGCTGGTGATTGACTTGATCCGCGGCAAGCAAGTGGGCGAAGCGATTGCGATTCTGCGCCACACGCCTAAATCGGCATCTCCGGTCGTGGAGAAGCTGCTCAACTCGGCGATTGCCAATGCAGAACATAACTTTCAAATTGACGTGAACAAGCTCGTAGTTGAGAAAGTGTATGTGAACCAAGGTCCTACTTTGAAACGATTCCGTCCGCGCGCTATGGGACGTGCTAGCCGTATCAATAAGAGAACCAGCCACATTTCTATCGTGGTATCTAAAAAAAAGGAGGGATAACGAGTGGGTCAAAAGGTAAATCCAGTCGGACTTCGAGTTGGTATCATCCGTGATTGGGAATCCAAATGGTACGCGGAAAAAGACTTCGGTACCTTGCTTATCGAAGACGTAAAGATTCGTGAGTATCTGAAAAACAAATTGAAAGATGCAGCCGTATCCCGCATCGAAATCGAGCGCGCGGCTAACCGCGTGAACGTGACGATCCACACTGCCAAGCCGGGTATGGTCATCGGTAAAGGCGGCTCCGAAGTTGAAGCCCTTCGTCGCGAAGTAACTACTATCGCCAGCGGCAAAAAAGTGCACATCAACATTTCGGAAATCAAAACTCCAGACTTGGATGCAATTCTTGTCGCTGAGAGCATTGCACAACAACTGGAGCGACGCGTATCGTTCCGTCGCGCTCTGAAACAAGCGCTCCAACGCTCGATGCGTGCCGGTGCAAAAGGAATCAAAACTGCAGTAAGCGGTCGTCTGGGCGGTGCTGAAATCGCTCGTTCGGAAGGTTACAGCGAAGGGACTGTGCCACTTCATACGCTTCGCGCTGACATTGACTACGGCACAGCCGAAGCACATACTACTTACGGTCGTACGGGCGTAAAAGTATGGATCTATCGTGGAGAGGTACTTCCTACGGCTAAGAAAAAGGCTGCTCAGGAAGGGGGCAACTAATCATGTTGGTACCTAAACGTGTAAAACACCGCAAGCAATTCAAAGGACGCATGAAAGGTCAAGCGAAAGGCGGCACAACGCTTAACTTTGGCGATTTCGGTCTTCAGTCATTGGAGCCGGCGTGGATCACGAACCGTCAGATCGAAGCTGCCCGTATCGCGATGACTCGTTACATGAAGCGTGGCGGTAAAGTATGGATCAAAATTTTTCCTGACAAGCCAATCACGGCGAAGCCGCTTGAGGTTCGGATGGGTAGCGGTAAAGGTAACGTTGAGAAATGGGTAGCTGTGGTTAAACCGGGCAAGATTATGTTCGAACTTTCTGGTGTCTCTGAGGAAGTAGCTCGCGAAGCAATGCGTCTTGCCGCTCACAAGCTGCCTGTCAAGACGAAGTTCGTGAAACGTGAAGAAATGGGTGGTGAAGCATAATGAAAGCTAGTGAATTCCGCAATTTGACCACTGCCGAAATTGAACAAAAGATTGCCGGATTCAAGGAAGAACTTTTCAACCTCCGTTTCCAATTGGCTACCGGACAGCTTGACAACCCGACTCGTATCCGTGATGTACGCAAAGCGATTGCTCGCGCACATACGGTTGTTCGTGAAAGAGAACTTGGGGTTACTAGTTAATCGACCTTGATGTTGAATCGGAATATAGAGATCCTGCATGCAGGAAGGAGGCCCAACACTCATGAGTGAACAACGTAACGCTCGTAAAGTGCAAGTCGGCAAAGTCGTCAGCGATAAAATGGAGAAAACCGTCGTCGTCGCGGTCGAAACATACAAAAAGCATGACCTGTATCACAAGCGCATCCGTTACACGAAGAAGTTCAAAGCGCATGACGAGAACAACGAAGCAAAAATCGGCGATACTGTGAAAATCATGGAGACTCGCCCGTTGTCGAAAGACAAGCACTGGAGAGTCGTTGAAATCGTAGAAAAAGCAGTCATCGTTTAAGCAGCGAATAGCTTCAGCGAAAGGAGGACAATCGAATGATTCAACCATTCACACGTTTGGCGGTCGCAGATAACTCTGGTGCGAAAGAATTGATGTGTATTCGCGTGTTGGGCGGAACCGGACGCAAAGCGGCCCACATTGGTGATTTGATCGTATGTTCTGTAAAACAAGCAACACCAGGCGGCGTTGTCAAAAAGGGCGACGTTGTAAGAGCTGTGATCGTTCGTACGAAGCGCTCGGTTCGTCGGAAGGATGGTTCTTACATCTCGTTTGACGAAAACGCGGCAGTTATCGTAAAAGAAGACAAGGGCCCACGTGGAACTCGTATTTTCGGACCGGTTGCTCGTGAACTTCGCGAGAAAGACTTCATGAAAATCGTTTCCCTAGCTCCGGAAGTGATCTAATCAACTTGCCGGCCAGGCAAGATGCAGGAGGTGTGACACATGCCACGACTGAAGAAAATTCTCGAGTCGCATAACAATAAGCTGCACGTGAAGAAGGACGATACAGTCATCGTTATCACGGGCAAGGACAAAGGTAAAAAAGGCCGCGTTATTGCTGCGTATCCGCGTGAGAACCGTGTTCTCGTTGATGGAGTCAACATGGTGAAGAAGCACCAGAAGCCGAACGCTGATAATCCGCAAGGCGGCATCATCGAGCAAGAAGCGCCTATCCACGTATCCAACGTCATGCACGTGGATCCGAAGTCCGGTAAAGCAACGCGCATCGGTTACAAAGTGGAGAACGGCAAAAAAGTGCGCGTCGCTAAGCGCTCTGGCGCAATCATCGACTAATCGCTAAGAAAGGAGGTTTGTACCTTATGGCAGCTCGTCTGAAAGAACGTTACTTGAACGAAATTACTCCTGCGCTGATGCAGAAGTTCAACTATACATCCGTTATGCAGGTGCCAAAAGTGGAGAAAGTCGTCATCAACATGGGTATGGGTGAGGCTGTTCAAAACTCCAAGGTTTTGGATTCGGCTGTTGCTGATCTGCAATTGTTAGCGGGTCAAAAACCAGTAATTACACGTGCGAAAAAGTCTATCGCAGGCTTTAAGCTTCGTGAAGGAATGCCGATTGGTGTGAAAGTGACTTTGCGCGGTGAGCGCATGTATCACTTCCTGGACAAATTGTTCAATGTTACGCTTCCTCGTGTTCGTGACTTCCGCGGTGTCTCGAACAAAGCATTTGACGGCCGCGGCAACTACACACTCGGTCTGAAGGATCAACTCATCTTCCCTGAGATCGATTACGATCAAATAGACAAAATACGTGGTATGGACATCGTTGTCGTAACAACGGCGAAAACGGACGAAGAGTCTCGCGAATTGTTGACGCAACTCGGCATGCCTTTCGTGAAGTAATTTGCGTCGAAGGCGAAAAAGGGAATACGAACGCAACGATTCCATGAATCGATATCTTGGACACGATGTAGGAGGTGTCAACTCACGTGGCAAAAACTTCGATGAAAATTAAGCAACAACGCAAACCAAAGTTTCAAGTACGGGCATACACACGCTGTGAACGCTGCGGCCGTCCACACTCTGTATTGCGCAAGTTCAAAATTTGCAGAATTTGTTTCCGCGAATTGGCATACAAAGGCCAGATTCCTGGCGTTAAAAAAGCTAGCTGGTAATCAACCCTGTTGCGGGAAGGAGGTTTACACTAATGGTTATGTCCGATCCGATTGCTGATATGCTTACACGCATTCGCAATGCTAACACAGTACGTCATGAGACCGTGGAGATGCCTGCTTCGACGATGAAGAAGCAAATTGCTGAAATCTTGAAGCGCGAAGGATTTATCCGCGATGCAGAATATATCGAAGACAACAAACAAGGGCTTATCCGCATTTTCCTGAAATACGGTGCCGACAACGAGCGTGTCATCACAGGCTTGAAGCGCATCAGTAAGCCAGGACTGCGCGTGTACGCGAAGTCCACTGAGGTGCCACGCGTTCTAGGTGGCCTCGGAATGGCTATCATCTCGACGTCCAAGGGCGTTATGACTGACAAAGAAGCTCGCCAAGCAAAAACCGGCGGCGAGGTTATCTGCTACGTTTGGTAAACCATTCGCATAAGATTGGAGGTGCAACAACACATGTCTCGTATTGGTCGTAAGCCAATTACAGTTCCAGGCGGCGTCACTGTCACTCTGGACAATAGCGTGATTACTATCAAAGGACCAAAAGGAAGCTTATCCCGTGAAATTCATAAGGACATGAAAGTGTCCGTTGAAGAGAACGTGATTCATGTAGAGCGTCCTTCTGACAATAAACTTCACCGTTCCTTGCACGGCACGACTCGCAGCATCATCAGCAACATGGTTAACGGGGTAACGGAGGGTTTCTCCAAAACATTGGAGCTGGTTGGTGTCGGTTATCGTGCGAACAAGACTGGCAACAAACTCGTGTTGAACGTCGGATACTCCCATCCGGTTGAGATTACACCAGAAGAGGGCATCGAGTTCGAACTGCCTGTACAGACGAAAATTATCGTCAAAGGTATCGACAAAGAGCGCGTTGGTGAATATGCGGCAAAAATCCGCTCCGTACGTGAACCAGAACCTTACAAAGGCAAAGGGATCAAGTACGAAGGCGAGCGCATTCTCCGCAAAGAAGGTAAAGCAGGCAAGAAGAAATAAGATCTTGCCTAGCTCGCTTGTCTTAGCAGCTTAACGGGTATTCCGAAGGGAGTGAATCAATCAGATGATTACTAAGGCGAATAAAAATAAAGCGCGTCTGAAAAGACACCTTCGTGTCCGCAAGAAAATCGAAGGTACATCGGCACGTCCGCGTTTGAACGTATTCCGTTCCTCCAAGCACATCTACGCTCAGCTTATCGACGACGTCCAAGGCGTTACGCTCGCAGCTGCGTCGACAATGGACAAAGAGCTTCGCGAGGAGATCAAGAATGGCGGCGGCGTCGAAGCTGCGCGCAAAGTAGGCGAATTAATCGCAAAACGCGCCAAGGCGCAAGGACACGACAACGTCGTATTCGACCGTGGCGGTTACTTGTATCATGGCCGAATTCAAGCATTGGCTGAAGCAGCACGCGAAGCCGGACTTGAATTCTAAGAATTCAATCGAAGGAGGTAAACGACTTGCGAGTTGATCCTAACACGTTAGAACTTTCTGAAAAAGTTGTGCAAATTAACCGTGTTGCTAAAGTCGTTAAAGGCGGACGCCGTTTTAGCTTTAGCGCACTCGTCGTCGTCGGCGATGGCAAAGGCTGGGTTGGTGCAGGCATCGGTAAAGCATCCGAAGTACCTGACGCAATCCGCAAAGGCATCGAAGACGCGAAAAAGAATCTCATCCATGTTCCGTTCGTGAACACTACGATTCCTCATCAGGTCATCGGACATTTCGGCGCAGGCAGAGTTCTCTTGAAGCCAGCATCCGAAGGTACGGGGGTTATCGCCGGTGGTCCAGTACGTGCCGTATTGGAATTGGCGGGAGTAGGCGACATCTTGACGAAATCGCTTGGTTCCTCGAATTCCATCAACATGGTCAACGCGACGCTCGAAGGTCTGTCACGTCTGAAGACGGCAGAACAAGTAGCGAAATTGCGCGGCAAATCCGTTGAGGAACTGTTAGGATAAGGAGGGGACGACAATGGCGAAGTTGCAAATTACCCTCGTTCGCAGTCTGATCGGTCGCCCAGAAACACATCGTACAACGGTGAGAACATTGGGTCTACGCAAAATCAATCAGACGGTTGTTCATGAAGACAACGCAGCGATCCGCGGAATGGTTGACCAAGTGAAGCACTTGGTTGACGTCAAAGAAGTCGAAGCGTAAGCTTCCTTCATGCATGCTTCAATCGCAACGCACGCAATAACGATAACAAATAGCTGAGTCATAAATAACTAAGGAGGTGTGACGAACGATGATGTTGAATGAACTTTCTCCGGCTCCTGGCTCCCGTAAAGACAGCAAGCGCCGTCTTGGACGCGGTATCGGTACTGGCAACGGGAAAACGGCTGGCCGCGGCCACAAAGGTCAAAACTCTCGTTCCGGTGGTGGTGTTCGTCCAGGCTTCGAAGGCGGACAAAACCCATTGTACCGTCGTTTGCCTAAACGCGGATTCATCAACCCAACTCGTAAAGAGTATGCGGTAGTGAATGTTACGGAATTGAACCGCTTCGAGGCTGGCACTGAAGTTACTCCGGAACTGTTGATGGAACAAGGCATCGTGAAAAACCCAATGAGCGGTATCAAAGTATTGGGCAACGGTGAATTGACTGTCAAGCTGACAGTGAAAGCGAACAAGTTCTCTCAATCTGCGGTGGAGAAGATCGAGGCTGCCGGCGGCAAATCCGAGGTGATTTAATGTTTAAGACCGTATCGAATATATGGCGAGTCGAAGATCTGAGACGTAAAATTCTTTTTACGCTTATGATCTTGATCGTTTATCGCATCGGATCCTTTGTCCCGGTTCCCGGTGTGGATACATCGGTCTTTGCTACAGCGAACCAAGGCACGGAATTGTTCGGCTTGCTGAACACGTTCTCCGGGGGTGCGTTGTTTAAATTCTCCATCTTCGCGCTTGGTATCATGCCGTACATTACGGCATCGATTATCGTGCAGCTGCTTACCATGGACGTCATTCCGAAGTTTGCGGAATGGGCCAAAGAAGGAGAAGTCGGCAAACGCAAGCTGGCCCAAGTTACTCGCTACGGCACTGTGATACTGGGTCTGATCCAAGCATTCGGTACAGCAATTGGATTTAACCGGCTATATGGCATGGAGCTCGTCCCGAATGCCACGTATGCAGACTTCATCCTAATCGCCATCGTATTGACGGCGGGTACAGCGTTCTTGATGTGGCTTGGCGAGCAGATTACGGAGAAGGGAATCGGCAACGGGATTTCCATTATCATCTTCGCGGGTATCGTGGCAGGCATTCCGATGCATATCCGCGATATCGTGCAGGATCAGTTCGTTGAAGGCAGTGCGCTGTTCTTAAACATCATGAAGATGATCATCATTGCGCTGTTCATCGTTCTCATCATCGTCGGGGTTATCTTCATTCAGCAAGGTAACCGCAAAATTCCGGTCCAATACGCGAAGCGTGTGGTCGGCAACAAAATGTACGGCGGACAGAATACGCATATTCCGCTGAAAGTGAATGGCGCAGGGGTAATACCGGTCATTTTCGCGGTATCGCTGGTGATGTTCCCGGTGACAATAGCACAGTTCTGGGCCGACAAGCCGTGGGCTCAATGGATTATCAACCATATGTCTGTCGACAAGTCATTAGGCATGGTGTTGTATGTGCTGTTAATTATCGGCTTCACGTTCTTCTATACGTTCGTACAGCTAAACCCGCAACAAATGGCAGATCAAATGAAGAAGAACGGTGGTTATATCCCGGGCATCCGTCCAGGGAAAGCGACAGCCACATATTTGACGCGGGTCATGACTCGCATCACGTTGGCAGGCGCCCTCTTCCTGGCGTTGGTATCCATTATACCGGTGTTCTTCGGATCACTCGCCGGATTGCCTCGTTCCGTTCAAATCGGCGGAACTTCGCTTCTCATCGTCGTTGGCGTTGCGCTTGACACGATGAAGCAAATTGAAAGCCAATTGATTAAACGCCATTACAAAGGTTTCATCAATAAATAGGCAATAGGTTCTGATGAGGTTTTGTGCTCATCGGCACCTATTGTGCTGTTTCTTGTATAGCAGAGGCTTAACGAATGGCATCGAAGCACCCCACTTCCGGCGAAGTTAAGCCTGTGCTTGCATAAAGGGGAGTGACATTCGATGAACATTCTATTCATGGGGCCTCCTGGGGCAGGGAAAGGGACGCAGGCCGAACGCATTGTTGCCGAGTTCGGCATCCCCCATATTTCTACGGGTGATGCGTTCCGCAAAGCAATGAACGAAGGCACCCCTATTGGGTTGAAAGCCAAGCAGTATATTGATCAAGGTCTGCTCGTTCCCGATGACGTGACCGTGGGTATCGTTCGCGAACGGATCGCGAAGCCGGATTGCGAAGCCGGCTTCCTTCTGGACGGCTTCCCGCGCACGTTGGCGCAAGCCGAGGCGCTGGACGGCATCCTGACGGAGCTGGGCCGGAAGCTGGACCACGTCATGAATCTGAGCGTTGACCGTGATTTATTGCTGGCTCGTCTTACGGGACGACGTATCTGCAAGTCTTGCGGCGCGACGTACCACGTCATTTTTAACCCACCTGCACAAGCAGGCGTTTGCGATAAGTGCCAAGGCGAGCTGTACCAGCGGTCCGATGATACCGAGGAGAAGGTCGGCACGCGCCTTGACGAGTATATCAACAAAACGGCTCCTTTACTCGAATACTATGGGGACAAGGGCTTGTTGCGTCAGGTTGATGGGGAGAAGGAAATCGATACGGTGACGTCTGAAATCGTATCTTTACTGCGAGGTTAAAAAGATGATCATCTGTAAGTCCGAAGTAGAATTAGGCTTCATGAGAGAAGCTGGGCGAATTGTAGCGGAAACGCATCGTCTTCTGGCCCAATCCATTAAGCCAGGGATTACGACTCGTGAACTCGATTCTATTGCAGAGACGTTCATTCGCAGCCAAGGGGCGACACCTTCGTTCAAAGGTTATAACGGATTTCCCGGCAGCATCTGCGTATCAGTCAACGAAGAACTGGTGCACGGCATTCCCGGCACACGCAAGTTAAACGAAGGCGACATCATCAGCATAGATATCGGTGCGGAATACCGTGGATATCATGGGGACTCGGCTTGGACCTATGGCGTCGGCACGATCTCAGACACAGCCCGGCGGCTGCTCGAGGTAACGGAGCAATCGCTCTATGCAGGTCTCGCCCTGGTCAAGCCGGATATGCGTCTTTATACGATATCCCATGCGATCCAGCGCGTAATCGAAGATGCAGGTTTATCGGTCGTGCGAGAATACGTTGGGCACGGGATTGGAACGGCTCTTCACGAAGAACCGCAAATCCCGAATTACGGGATTCCGGATCGCGGCCCGCGTCTCAAACCGGGCATGACGCTTGCGATAGAGCCGATGGTCATTGTTGGTGAGCGGTATGTCAAGACGCTCGCAGACAACTGGACGGTCGTGACGGTGGACGGAACGCTGTGCGCTCACTTCGAGCATACGGTAGCCGTAACACCGGAAGGTTGCGATATTTTGACGAAGCTGGTTAAGTAGGTGATGGAAGATGAGTGAACAATTAACCCCTCGTCTCGGCCAATTCGTCAAGGTGCTTCAAGGTCGTGATGCGGGCAAGCTCGCAGTCATCATCGGCATTGAAGAATCGCGCTACGTCAATATAGCGGATGGGGACAAACGGAAGTTTGACCAGCCTAAGCGGAAAAACTTGCTTCATCTTGAGGTGTCACCCGAGATTAGCCATGAGGTTGTCCGAAGTTTACAGGAGAGCGGCCGGGTTACGAACAGTAAGCTCCGGTACGTCCTGATGAAATTTGCGGAAGAGTCAGCCGCTGCAGATGTTGAACAGAAAGGAGAATGACGTTGGCCAAGGAAGATGTAATTGAGGTGGAGGGCACGGTCATTGAGCCGTTGCCGAATGCAACGTTTCGAGTTGAGTTGGAGAACGGTCATCAAATTTTAGCCCATGTTTCCGGCAAGCTGCGGATGCACTTCATCCGTATTCTGACGGGGGACAAAGTGGTCGTGCAACTTTCGCCATACGATTTGAGTAAAGGTCGCATCACATATCGGAAGTAGCGCCCGGCCATCGCGGCGGAGCACTTGCAGGCCGTCAGACGCGGGCTGGAGATACGGGTGCAACTTGATAACTAGGAGGTATTCAGCATGAAGGTAAGACCTTCTGTTAAGCCGATTTGCGAGAAATGCAAAGTCATTCGACGCAAAGGCAACGTTATGGTAATCTGTGAAAATCCGAAGCACAAACAAAAACAAGGATAAAAGAAGGGGGTGTAGCGTTAATGGCTCGTATAGCTGGTGTGGACTTGCCACGTGATAAACGCGTTGAGATCGCCTTAACATACATTTTTGGAATCGGAAAATCGACTTCTCAGAAAGTCATTGCGCAAGCAGGTGTGAACCCGGATACTCGCGTTCGCGATTTGACAGAAGACGAAGTGAACAAAATCCGTGAGGCGATTGATAAACATGTGAAAGTAGAAGGTGACCTCCGCCGCGAGATCTCTTTGAACATCAAACGTTTGGTCGAAATCGGATGCTATCGCGGAATCCGCCACCGTCGCGGATTGCCTGTTCGTGGGCAACGTACGAAGACAAATGCTCGTACGCGTAAAGGCCCTCGTCGTACTGTAGCGAACAAGAAGAAGTAATAAGGGGGGATAACTAGCAATGGCTAAAGCGAAAAAAGTCGTACGCACAAAACGTCGTGACCGTAAAAATATCGAGAGTGGTGTGGCTCACATTCGTTCCACGTTCAACAACACGATCGTGACGATTACTGACCCGCACGGCAACGCAATCTCTTGGGCAAGCTCCGGTGGATCGGGCTACAAAGGTTCCCGTAAATCGACTCCGTTCGCTGCCCAAATGGCTGCGGATTCCGCTGCCAAAACGGCAATGGAACATGGTATGAAGTCGGTTGAGGTAATGGTTAAGGGCCCTGGCGCAGGTCGTGAAGCTGCCATCCGCTCTCTGCAAGCTGCAGGATTGGAAGTCAGCATGATCAAAGACGTTACGCCAATCCCGCATAACGGCTGCCGCCCGCCGAAACGTCGTCGCGTATAATGATGGCACACCGATGCGTGTAGTATTAAGCTAGCGCCTGTTGGGAATAATGGATGTTTAGGCATACTGCATGAATCGACCGACCGTAGGTGTTTGACGTTGATAAACGCCAGCGACGTTTGAAGGAGGGTTATACAGTGATTGAGATCGAAAAGCCGAAAATTGAGACCGTGGACGTCAATGAGGAAGGCACATACGGCAAATTTATCGTAGAACCGCTGGAGCGAGGGTACGGAACGACGCTAGGCAACTCCTTGCGTCGTATTCTACTCTCCTCCTTGCCCGGTGCTGCGGTGACGTCCGTTCAAATCGACGGTGTCCTGCATGAGTTTTCGACGATTCCAGGCGTCTATGAAGACGTAACGGAAATCATTTTGAACTTGAAGGCCCTGTCGCTCAAAATCCACTCCGATGAAGAGAAAGTTCTCGAGATCGATGCGGATGGCGAAGGGATTGTAACGGCTGGCGATATTCGAGCGGACAGTGATGTGGAAATTTTGAACCCGGATCTCCGCATTGCAACTTTAGCGCAAGGTTCCAGACTCCATATGCGAATCTTCGCAAATCGTGGTCGTGGCTATGTGCAGGCTGACGGCAACAAACGGGAAGACCAACCGATTGGTGTTATCCCGGTTGACTCGATTTACACGCCGATCTCCCGCGTGAACTACAACGTGGAGAATACGCGTGTCGGCCAAGTGACGAACTACGACAAGTTAACCCTTGAAGTGTGGACGGATGGAAGCATTCGACCGGAAGAAGCGGTGAGCCTCGGTGCGAAGGTTTTGACGGAGCACTTGATGCTGTTCGTCGGATTGACGGATGAAGCAAAAGACGCGGAAATTATGGTTGAAAAAGAAGAAGACAAAAAAGAGAAAGTGCTTGAGATGACAATCGAAGAGCTCGATCTCTCCGTTCGTTCCTACAACTGCTTGAAGCGTGCAGGCATCAATACGGTTCAAGAGCTGATTACGAAGACCGAAGAAGATATGATGAAGGTCCGGAACCTGGGCCGCAAATCTTTGGAGGAAGTTCAAGAGAAGCTCGAAGAACTCGGATTGGGCCTTCGTATGGAAGACTAACAGGAGCTTGGCTTAGAAGGAGGGGAAATAGCAATGGCATACCGAAAGTTGGGTCGTGATTCCAGTGCCCGTAAAGCATTGTTCCGCGACTTGGTAACTGATTTATTCTTGTATGAGCGTATTCAGACGACGGAAGCGAAAGCCAAAGAAGTTCGCTCTATCGCGGAAAAGCTCATTACGCTGGCGAAACGTGGGGATAAGGATCTGCATGCTCGCCGTCAGGTGGCTGCATTCGTTCGCCGTGAGACGCTGAATGGAGAACAGGATGCAATCCAGAAGTTGTTCTCGGATATTGCTCCACGCTACACAGAACGTCAAGGCGGATATACCCGCATTATGAAATTGGGACCGCGCCGCGGCGATTCTGCGCCTATGGTGTACTTGGAACTGGTTGACCGCGTGTAAGTTCGCGGTCCTGTGAAGCGATACGATAACGACGCAGTAGCGGCGTGAAAGAAGGCTCCCATGAGGAGCTTTTCTTTTTAATCGCCTCGGGAATGCGGTCGTTCGCGAACCGGGCAGCCGCTGCCATGCATGCGGTTCACGACGGAGGTGCTATATGCGTAACATTGGAATGCTGGTAAGCTATGACGGCACGGCATACAGCGGTTACCAGACGCAGCCGGGTCGGGATACGATACAAGGACGCATCGAAGAAGCGATCCACATGTTAACAAAGGAGCATGCGACCGTTACGGCTTCCGGGCGTACGGATGCAGGTGTGCATGCCCTTGGGCAAGTGGTGAACTTCGCGACCGAGTCATCGATACCCATCGAACGTTGGTGTGCCGCGATGAACTCTCGTCTGCCCGATGACATTGTCATTTGGGATGCATGGGAAGCTCCCAAATCGTTCCATGCCAGGTTCTCAGCAAAGCGCAAGACGTATCGTTATTCAATCCTGGCGGAACGGACACGGGATGTTTTCCGGCGCAATGTGGAATTCCATCATCCAGCACCGCTTGATATTGAGGCGATGCGGCAGGCGCTTCAGCACTTTGTCGGAGAGCATGACTTTACGTCAGTCGCATCGCCCAAATCACCGAAACTGACCAATATGCGCACGATTTACGAGGCGCGATTAGAGCATGAATTGAACGTCAACCATGAGCCTGGCCGGGGCCGGATTCATGTACTCGTGACGGGGAACGGCTTTTTGTACAACATGGTACGTATCATTGCGGGCACCTTGATTTGGGTGGGCGAGGGGAAGTTCTCTCCGGATGATATTGTGCCCATTCTCACAGCGAAAAACCGGGAGTCCGCAGGACCGACGGCAGTGCCCCACGGTCTGACGCTGTGGCGTGTTGAATATGACGGAGACGACCGGATGGATCAGGTTGTCCCGGTTCTTACTGAAGAAAAAAAAGACCTTGCATAATAGAAGCGAATACGGTAAAATAACATCTGTGTTTCTTTAGGCTTTCCCACAGCCCCGCAAAGAAATCACGCTGCCTATGGGCAGTTATTTACAGATTTTGTGACAGATCAAGAAAACGAACGTACTGAACGAATATACACACGAACTATCGTAACGATGGGTATCAATAATGATTGTGATATGCGACGCAGTGTGCCATTCACACTGTATCGAAGGTCATCAGAGGAGGATGTTTCATGCGTACCACATATATGGCGAAGCCAGATGAAGTTGAGCGCAAATGGTTCGTTATTGACGCAACTGGCAAGACACTTGGTCGCCTTGCTTCTGAGGCAGCGGCTCTTATCCGCGGTAAGCACAAGCCGACATTTACACCACATGTTGACGGTGGCGATTTCGTTGTTGTTATCAACGCAGAGAAAATCGTCTTGACCGGCAAGAAGCTGCAAGACAAGAAATACTATCGTCACTCCCTCTATCCAGGCGGTCTGAAAGTGACAAGCGCACAGGAAATGCTGAACAAGAAGCCTGAGCGTATGATTGAACTTGCGGTTCAAGGCATGCTGCCAAAAACGCGCATGGGCAACAAAATGAAGCTTCGCATCAAAGCATATGCCGGCGCAGAACACCCGCATCAAGCACAACAACCTGAAGTTTACGAACTTCGCGGATAATAGAAAGGGGAGGACAGTTTCATGGCACAAGTACAATACTATGGGACAGGTCGTCGCAAGCACTCGGTAGCACGTGTTCGTCTCGTACCGGGCGAAGGCCGCATCGTGATTAATAAACGTGACATTAACGAATACTTCGGTTTGGAAACGCTGAAGCTGATTGTAAAGCAGCCGCTGAACCTTACGGAGACTCTTGGCAAATACGATGTAATCGTATTGGCTCACGGAGGCGGAATTTCCGGACAAGCAGGAGCTATCCGTCACGGCATTTCCCGTGCGCTGCTGAAAGCAGATCCGGAACTGCGTTCTTCGTTGAAGAAAGCTGGTTTCCTGACTCGCGATCCGCGTATGAAAGAGCGGAAAAAATACGGCCTCAAAGCGGCTCGCCGCGCGCCTCAGTTCTCGAAGCGTTAAGAAGCCTGTTATATCAACGATTAACGCCCTTGGCCCTTGCGGGTCAGGGGCGTTAATTTTATCAGACAAGCTGCCGTGACCATCGTCATTTTGCTATTAAAGTGTCCTAGCCGAGTAAAGATGCATGGGTATGGCGAAGGCCGTGTCCTGTTATTGGGGGACCTAGCTCTAAAAGCTGCAACTCCTTAGCGATCTGCGTAATGCTCATGCCTTTTTCCCCCTTTTCTTTCATCTTGAAATACTCCCCGTTCTTAACCAATCTCGACCCTCTCCCTCCGGAGAGTATGTTGACTGTAGGCGGGGTGTGTAAGTTAAAAGGCAACCCAAAGCGGTTGCCTTTTAATCGTAGTTTTTTCGAGGTAAACTCTTATTAGATGGGGTTTCCTTCTGCCATGCAATCTACGTACTCTGTTGTTTTGTTGGTTGCAGCTACTGCTCGGCAATTATGGCCTTTTTTTAGAAAGTGGTGATAAAATGAAAAAAATATAATTCATGATGAAAAATGCGAAGACGCATCCTACAAATATTATTTTTTTGTATGCCTCTCCTATCTGACATTTAGAAAATTTCCCAGTATTGAAAAACGGCGCGAACAATTTAAACAAATTTTACAAAATTCAAAGCATCTTAAATAACAATAAATCATTATGGTGTGAATTGGCAGTAAATAGTACCGTAGCTACCGAGAAGGGTCGGGGCACCATTTAGAAATCAAAATGCGGTCGGGAATAAGGGTGGCCCAGGCGGGCCTGTAGGAAATGAGCGGCGTTTAAATTATGAGCTTGGATAAACAGGGCCTTCGTAAGTTACGCCCCACCACTTTCCATCTCCGTTTACATACGAAATGACAACTGTAATGTTGAGGTTGCCGGCATACTCGCCATCATTGTAGTAATAAACGGGGGGGATGGACGATCTTGTTGGATAGTATTTCTTGTTATATTCCCATAATACCTGTTCGGTACGCTTGGTTGTATTATCTTTTTCTACAGCGTCCTGCGTTACAGGGAATAGGGCTGCCCCGGCGGTAGGGGCAAGCATGCTGACCAACAAAACACCCGCTAACACAACAATCCAAAATTTGTAGTGCATAAGCTCACCTCCCAGTTAGTAATTAAAATATTGCTACAATAATATTTGTATGAATTGAATTGATAATAATGCCAAAGTATGCCTCATCGCCATTTCTTCGGACGAATCGCTGCGCGAGCGATATTACGCATCTTTGCAGGCTGCGACTTTGACTTTTGGCGGCAATGTAGCCGATTATAAAGCCAAAACGGAGGAGATACCAGGTGTGGCGGTCGGATAGTATCAAATGCATTTTATTCCGGCGTCATTAAAACTCGACCACTTGGCCATATTCGTATCTGCCCGTCACCAACCTTCCTTCCAGGCATACAGTGTATAGACATTTACCCAAGAAGGAGGAAGGCATTGATGAACGATACCGTGCTGCAAGCAGCGGACTTGGCGTTGGCTGCCGATTCCGATCAGTTGTTCACTTATAAGCGCGATCCGTACAATTACATTACGCAATTGTTCGGTGAACAATTGCCCGCGATAAAGAATGGTTTTTTTAATGTTCATCTGACTAGAGGCATAATTATACAGCCGCATTGGCATACGAATGTTACCGAAATGGTGTTTGTTATTCGTGGTGAGGTCATTACTGCGGTGTTTAACCCGTTTGCGCGAAAGCTGATGGTCTATCATCTGAGGCCCGCTCAAGTTTCGATCTTCCCACAAGGCTGGTTTCATTGGATTATTGCCGAATCCAACCAAGCCCATATCCTTACGATTTTTGACCATCCGACTCCGGATATTGTGTATGGGTCGGATTTTCTCCGGGCCGTGCCCAAAGAAGTGATGAAGCGCGCCTATTGCGTGAACAAAGAGGATTATGCAAAAGCGGTGGCTCCGATAACGGAATCGCTGATTCTCGGTCCTCCCCCCGGGTGTATGGAGCCATCGTATGATCCGATGGGCATGCAATATGCCGGGCATCCCTTTTATTGAACCCTCCCTTGCGCCACCTGAAGTCCATATTTCGGAAATGAGACTACGTAGTTGTTCTCAATTAGGGTCTGGCAATCGTGAACGGGCTTGAACAGCAAGCCCGATTTTGTTGTCCGTGAACATTCACCTGGGGCATTGTCCCGGTATATGCTGTAATATCGAGACGTTGCACATCTATGCGGAAAAAATTTACGAGTGGAGGATCGACACATGAATCTGTTGGAAAAGGAAGCGCTGGCTCGGAAGAAGGCAGAGGAATTCGAGCTTGCGGCTCCGGAAGAACTGATTGCCTGGGCGGTGGAGACATTTCCGAAATTGACCTTCGCATGCAGCTTCGGCGCGGAAGACGTTGTCCTGGTTGATATGCTCCAGTGCATCAGCCCGTCAACTGATTTATTCTATTTGGATACCCATTTTCACTTCCGGGAGACCTATGATACGCGCGATCGGCTAAGCGAGCGCTACAATCTGGAGTTCGTCCGCGTCGCCCCCGTACTCTCGCCCGAAGAACAGGCAAAGCTGCATGGGGAGGCACTGTGGGAACGAGAGCCGAATCTATGCTGTAATATACGGAAGGTCGAGCCGCTCACTGGCATTCTCAGGCAATACGATGCATGGATTACCGGAATTCGCCGCGATCAGGCGCCAACCCGGGCTAACGCCAAGAAGGTCGAGTATGATACGAAGTTCGGCCTCATGAAGTTCAATCCGCTTGCCGCATGGACCTCCGAAGACGTATGGAACTACATTCGATCGCATGACGTTATTTATAATCCGCTGCATGATTTGAACTATCCCAGCATCGGCTGCACCCACTGCACGCGTCAGGTACGGCTTGGAGAAAATCCGCGCGCCGGGCGCTGGTCCGGAACCGGCAAGGTGGAGTGCGGGCTTCATCAGTAACCAGAGAAGGGAGAACGATTTATGACTACAATCTTACCGCATGGCGGACAACTCATCTCCAGGCTCGTCCCGGAAGCGGAGGTGAACCGGTTTGAGCACGACGCGAAGGGACTGCCGGCCATTCGAATCAATCGACGAACGTTGTCCGACGCCGATCTCGTTGCCATAGGGGCATTTTCTCCCTTACAGGGCTTCATGAAAGAAGAAGATTACCGCCATGTGGTGGAACGGATGCGGCTTGTGGACGGAACCGTATGGAGCCTTCCGATAACGCTTCGGGTCCATGCGGACACCGCAAGCGTCTTGCGCATCGGCGAAGAAGCGGCCCTCATCGGCGAAGAGGATGGCGTATTATATGGAACGGTCGTGGTGCAGAGCATCTTCGAGATCGATCTGTACCATGAGGCGGAGCAGGTGTTCCGCACGACCGATACCGCTCATCCGGGAGTCCAGAAGTTGCTGGAGTGCCCGACGTTCTGTGTCGGCGGAAGTATTCGCTTGCTGCGCAGGCTGAAGCCGGAACGCTTCGGCGAGTATTACTTCGATCCGGCCGAGACCAGACAGATCTTCCGGGAGCGTAGCTGGCGGACCGTCGTCGGCTTTCAGACCCGCAATCCGGTTCATCGGGCTCACGAGTATATCCAGAAGAGCGCGATGGAGATGGTGGATGCGTTGTTCCTCAATCCGCTCGTCGGTGAGACGAAGTCCGACGATGTGCCTGCGGATGTGCGCATGTGTAGTTATGTCAGTCTGCTGGAGTACTATTATCCGAGAGACCGGGTCTTTCTCGGCGTATTCCCGGCCGCGATGCGATATGCGGGTCCGAGAGAGGCGATTTTTCACGCCATTGTTCGCAAAAATTACGGCTGCACCCACTTCATCGTCGGCCGCGATCATGCCGGTGTAGGCGATTATTACGGCACTTATGACGCTCAGCACATTTTTCGCGAATTCCAACCGGAAGAGCTTGGCATCATGCCGCTCTTCTTCGAGCACAGCTTCTATTGCGCCGCTTGCGGCAATATGGCGTCCAGCAAGACATGCCCGCATCCGAAGGAGCGGCATGTCGCCTTGTCCGGGACGAAGGTGCGCGAGATGCTGCGGAACGGCATTTGCCCGCCGCCTGAATTTTCACGGCCGGAAGTGGCGCGGATTCTAGTCGAAGGCATGTCAGATACCGCCAACTGAAGACATAGGCCGCTCCTCCATCTTGCAATGATGAGACTTACATCGATGTATATTTGTCCACCTTGTCCCATATAGATGATTAGTGTCTGTATGGGAACGGAGGTGGACTTTTTGTATGATCAAATGGCCTGAGAAGCGAAGCAAGAAAACGTCAATTCTGTGGATACCGCTGCATAGCGTGCGTAAATGGATCGTCAGCCTCTGCCTTGTGCTGGCTATCATCGCCATCATGACCGCCGAGATGCCGGCCACGAGGACATGGACCTATTGGACGATACCGTTATCCGGCAAGGTCGTCGTCATTGATGCGGGCCATGGAGGACCGGATGGCGGCGCGGTCAGCAAGCAAGGGGTGATTGAGAAAGATATCAATCTCTCTATCGCTTTATATTTGCGCGATTATTTGCAGCAGGCGGGAGCGATCGTCTTCATGACCCGGGAAGGGGACTACGATCTGGCCGCCCCGGATACAAAAGGGTATGCGAGGCGCAAGGCGGAGGACTTGAAGCGGCGCGTCAGCTTCGTTCAGGAAAAGAAATCGGACATTCTGATTAGTCTGCATATGAACAGCATTCCGTCAGGCAAATGGAGCGGCGCCCAATCGTTCTATACGAAGCGGCACCCGGAGAGCGAGCGTCTGGCTAAATCGATTCAGTCCGAGATCCGGCGCAATCTCGAAAATACGGATCGGGTGTCCAAGCTGGTGGAGCGGCGCTTATATCTGATGGATCGTGTCGAGATTCCGTCGGCACTCGTGGAGGTGGGATTCCTCTCGAATCGGGAAGAATCCCGCCAACTGGCCGACGAACAGTATCAGCGCAAGGTGGCGGCCTCGGTATACAAAGGAATACTCCGCTTTATGGCAAAGGAAAACATTGGTAAATAGAGTTCCTATGATATAATAGACTACGTAACGAAGCAGCATGTCCGTCTGCTGACCTTGATAGAGACGAGGTGCCATCATGATCACGAAAGAAGATATTTTGCAAGCGTTGCATGGATTAACGGAGCCCGTGACAGGCCAGGATTTGACTGATATTCAATGGATTCGCGATCTGATGATCAAGCCAGGAGGAGTGAAGCTGACCGCGCTGATCGCTCCTCAGGCCGCCGATGTGGAAGCGCGTGAGCGGCTGACCCGCGAGATTCGGACCCGCTTGTCGCTGCTCGGTCTGGACGATGTCGATGTCCATATCCGCATCCGGCTGGCGATAGCGGCGGAGCTACAAGCTATCGGCCTGCAACCAGATGAAGATGCGCCGAGACGAGGTACAGAGTCGGCAGGACATGGAGCCGGGATAGAGCAGCACCCATTGTTGAATCCGGCATCAGGCGTGGAATTCATCGCCATCGCCAGCGGCAAGGGCGGTGTTGGCAAATCGACCGTCACCGTCAATCTGGCGGCGGCCCTATCCCGGCTGGGCAAGCGGGTCGGACTCATCGATGCCGACATCTACGGCTTCAGCGTCCCCGACATGATGGGGATTGAAGACCGCCCGATCGTGCAGGGCAACATGGTAATCCCGATTGAACGGTTCGGCGTCAAAGTGATGTCGATGGGCTTTTTCGTGGAAGACAACAGTCCGGTCGTATGGCGCGGCCCGATGCTGGGCAGAATGCTCAGCAATTTCTTCCAGGAAGTGGAGTGGGGCGAGCTCAATATCGTGCTGCTTGATCTCCCTCCGGGAACAGGAGATATCGCGCTGGACATTCACCAGATGATTCCTCACAGCAAGGAAATTATCGTCACGACGCCTCATTCGACGGCTGCCTTCGTCGCAGCCCGGGCCGGTTCGATGGCGCTCCATACGAAGCATGACATCCTTGGCGTCGTTGAAAATATGGCCTATATCGAGTGCGGGCAATGTGGAGACAAGCAGTACGTGTTCGGTCGCGGAGGCGGCGGCAAGCTGGCGGAAGCGCTTCATGTTGATCTGATCGCCCAGATTCCGCTCGGTTCGCCGGATAATCACCCGGCAGAGCCGGACTTCTCGCCTTCGGTATACAAGGCGGATTCGGCTATCGGCAAGCTGTATACCGAGTTGGCCGAAGAAGTCGTTCGGCGTTTGTCCTGAACGGGAACATAGCTATATACAAAAGGACTCCCGTGCGGAGTCCTTTTGTATATACCGGGGAGGGAAGACCTATGAACTGGAGCTGCCGCCGGACTCGCCGCCGCCCTCTTCTTTTCCGCCTTCGCCTTCCTTCTTTTTTTTCTTTTCTTCCGGCTGAAGCTCTTCCTTGACGACTTTGCTCAATAAATCCATGACTTCGAGCTTGAACAATGGGCTGCCCATGGCATCTTTAACAAGCGTCATCAAGTTTTTGCGGTATTCCGGGGTCTTCATTAGTTCGAGATAGGCTTTGGACATATCGGGCGACTTTAACATATCGCCGAACGCCTTCTGATATGTCGGATCTTTGATTAGCTGTTGATGGAGCTCTTTATTTTCTTTATTGATGGCTTTGGAGAATTCTCCAGCGAACTTCGGGTCCTTCATAACCTCTTCGATGACCTTCTCATATTCAGGCGATACGAGCGTATCTTTGACTGCCGTACGAATCTGCTCCTGCTGCTGGATCGTCAACGTCTTCATCTGCATGCCAGCACCAGCTCCTCCGGACGACGCCGATTGCACCGCTTTTTGGCCTTCTTCGCTCTTGAGAATATCGATAACCATGCTTTTTAGTTCTTTATAATCCATGCTGCTCTGGGCAGTGGGGTGTTCACTTCCGCAACCGGTGACGAGCAGCATTATAATGGTGCCAACCATCGTTAGACGGATGAATGATGTCTTCATGGCACGGCACTCCTTTCTGTCCCATTCATGCCTTCACGCGTAGTATGGCAGGGCGGATTGTGAATTATGTTTAACAGTTATAGTTTTTTGATGGGATTTCTGGTAAAATAATGAACATTGCGGAGGTGCAGCGCCTTGACGTTGAAAAAATGGTTTTACTTATTTTGGACCACGCTCCTTATTGGAGGCGGAATCACGTTAGTGATGGGTCTGTCCCTGCAATTCATTCAGGGAGAGTTCCAAAATTTCAATGGCCTGATGGACGGGGTATTGAATGTAGTGCAGTTGATTTTGAGCGGTTTTACTATAAGCGTATACTCGCAGATGGGCTTTTTCGCGTATCTTACGTTGAATTTCATTGCCATCGGATTGTTCAAAAAAACTTGGACGTACATACAGGTGGTGCTCACCGTCATTGCTCTGCTGGATCTGATGTTCCTGCGCATGCTGCTTGCGGATAATAGATCACAGCGGGGTGGAGACGCAATGAACGATATTTTGCTTGGACTGGCCATGCTCGCAGTCGCCCTGATCGTCGGTCATTTTAAAGTCAAGGCAAGCAACAGGACCGCATTCATTCCTACCTTATTCTTCATGATCGCCATTACGACAGTCGAGACGCTGTCCGTCTTGAATATTAGCCGGATTGCGGCCTGGTACGTCTACTTGCCGCTCACGGCATGCAACGCCTATCAGGTGCTCATGCTGAACCGAATACTAGGAATACCAAAAAGCTGACGGGATTTCGCCAGCTTTTTTTCATGCGGCAAGGCAAAGGTGCATATGCTACATTCCAACAGCCTTATGCAGGTGCTCGCTCATCGTCGTCTTGTCCTCAATCGGGTTGCTCTTCATGTCGGTCTGCTGAATCAGCTCCGATACGGTGACGAATTCATATTTTTTGGCCCGCAGACTGTCGATGATGGTGGGGAGAGCGAGATGGGTCTGCTTGCATGAATCGCTGGCATGGAGCAAGACGATATCTCCGGGGTAGGCTTTGCCGACGACGCGTTTGACGATTGTATCCACGCCTGGGTTTTTCCAATCCAGTGAATCGGTATCCCATTGAATGACTTTGTAGTTCAGGTTGTCCGCGATCCGGAGTACCCGCTTGTCGAAATCGCCGTTCGGCATCCGGATTAGCTTGGCATCTTGACCAGTAACCTCCTTGAGAAGTTGATGGGCGGTCGTGATTTGCTTACGAATCTCCTCATCGCTCAGGCTGCTGTAGTTGACATGCTTATGGCCGTGACTTCCGATTTCATAACCGGCGCTCACCATTTTTTTTACAATATCGGGATGCGTCTTGCTCCATGGGGATGACAGGAAGAACGTCGCTTTGTTTACGCCCTTTTCCTTCAGTATGTCAAGGATCGGCTTGGCCCGTTTGTCACCCCAGCTAATATCGAAGGTTAGAGCAATGACTTTTTTGTCGGTCGGAACACTGTAAATCGCGGAAGGGTTGGATTCAGAGAAGACGGTAATGTTGTCGCTTTCGACATATACCACACCGGCGGCCAGCAGTGCGGCAGCAATAAGGAAAAAGACGCGTTTGATTTTTTTACCGCTGAATACGTAAAAAGAACTCATGCAAGTGCGCTCCTCTCGTTACGATGAATAGGATACGGATCATTAGCTGCAAGCTTGTCACGCTTGTTTAGTACACTGTATGCTTAGAGTATTAAAATATGACAGTTCTTGCCGGGCGGCCACCCGAATTTGATCGGCTGCAGCCGTTCGGCGCAGAGCGGGAAAGGGTAGAACTTATGTTGTCATTACGTTCATGGTGGAAGACATTGGCCGAATTGCGCTGGTACTTGCTTGCGTCCGTGTTGCTGTTCGCTGTTGGCTATGTGCTCGGGAACCGGCTTGATGTTCTGCAGACGTTCGTAACCGATCAGTTGGCCGGCCTCGGACAGGTGAAGGAACAGCTGATGAAGTCAGACAATCAGGAGCTGTCGTTCTTCGTATTCATCTTTTACAACAATGCGATTAAAGCGGTCATCATCATGTTTGCCGGGTTTCTGTTCGGGTTGCTTCCTGCTTTCTTCCTTGTGGTCAACGGGATGGTTATTGGTTTTCTCCTGCGCATGATGGATCTGATGGGGCAAAATATCACGGAGATCGTGCTCAAAGGATTGCTTCCGCACGGTATATTGGAAATCCCGGCCATCCTTATCGCTGCGGCTTACGGATTGAAGTTCGGCGTACTCGTGATGCAGAAGCTGTTCGGGTCAAGGCTTTACCGGTCAAACATCTCTCTCATAGCATGGGCCAAGCGGACCGGAGCGGGAGCGGTATGGGTAACAGTTGTCTTGTTGATCGCGGCGCTTATCGAGAGCACCGTTACCTTCAGGTTAATGACTCCGTAGCATCAGTATGATGGGAAGAGAAGGGGACATGTTTCTGTAGCGGGGGTTCGGCATCGACTTGTGATAAAACCTCACAAATTTGAGCATAACAGTAAAGCGGATCCTTTGGCTTTCCGGGAATGATATGCCATTGGAGGAATGGAGCGCCGCTAAAACTGCTTCAGGATAAGCGTTGAACTGTCGGTGAGGGAGGTTTTATTGCGATGTTGGGTTTCCTGTTTAATGATAATGAATGCAGAGAGTTAGGATATATGCTTCGCAAGGAATTGGATGAGATGCTGTTCGATTTGAGCGATAACCGCTTGGATTCGGATGTACGCCAGGCGATTTCCCGTCGGTACCGCATCGTGTTCCGCATGTATGCACGCATTGCGTCGCCGAAGGACTTATCGAAATATGCGCGTAATCACCGGATTGTTCCGATGTGACCGTGATGCCGGCCTGAGCAGCGGAGGCTTGGCCAATAGAAAGAGAAGCATCTGGCCACATCGGACAAAAAACCGGGGAAAGTGTTGACTGAACAGCGGAAATATGATAAATTATTTTTCGTTCCCTTGTCGTTTTATGTGTGTTATCGCATGATTAGATGAGGTGATCAATCGATTTTTTTTGAAAAGGTATTGCGTTCGGTTTAAGAGTATGATATATTATAAAAGTCGCCGCTGAACGCGGTGAAGAAAAGAAAGCAGCTTACTGACGAAGTTGGTTGCTGGATTGTTCTTTGAAAACTGAA
>NZ_BALG01000020.1 GCF_000315235.1 Paenibacillus popilliae ATCC 14706
CTGTTTGGTGGCGATGGCGGAGGGGTTCCACGCGTACCCATCCCGAACACGACCGTTAAGCCCTCCAGCGCCGATGGTACTTGGACCGCAGGGTTCTGGGAGAGTAGGACGCTGCCAAGCAGACAGAGACCACTGACTTTCGTCGGTGGTTTTTTCTGTTCCCATTCAAAAATCCAATTTTTGATGCCATTTAAAAGACCTAACTCGCATTTCCCCTCTTATTCTACATCCCCCTAAGGCCGCAAGGTACTTATTAACTCATTGCCTCACCTTCGGCTGCCACAGTGAGCTGCAGCATGCATCATCTTCATCATGAGTCATTTCATACCTACTCCACCGTTCATCGCGTCCCGGCAGCGGCATTGCTCCTCACTCCCCGGCTTCCCTTAATTCTTTTGAAGTCTAAGTTTATTCTAGGCCAACTTTTGTTAGAATAAATAAGGACCAAGCGTATGAAGAAGCTGCTTGATAACGCAAGAAAAAAGTGCTACTATAAAGTAAAGGTCAAAGAAAGTCAAAGTCAGACTTAATTTGACAAAAACCCATTGTTTTTGTCATCCCCGAATAAGTAACAGTCAAAAATGGTTAAATCTAATATAGTGGAAAATGAACGCAAAGGAGGGCAGAAGATGCGCAATATTTCCGATTTGATTGAGCAGCATTTGAAAATCATGTTGATCGATAGTCTAGAAGGCGCCGTGGAGATTCAGCGTAACGATCTCGCAGAGCAGTTCTCCTGTGTTCCTTCCCAGATTAACTATGTGATCAGCACTCGTTTCACCTTGGAGAAGGGGTATGTTGTGGAGAGCAAGCGCGGTGGCGGCGGTTATATCCGCATCCAGCGGATTGAGTTTCCGGATCAGCGGGCGATTCATACCCATCTATGCGAATCGATCGGGAATAGGATCGGGCAAGAGACAGCGGAAGGGCTCATTTATCAACTGGAAGAAGCGAACGTCATTTCCCGGCGGGAAGCGATACTGCTCCGAGCAGCCGTATCACGCGACAATCTGGCGGTGAAGCTGCCCTACCGGGACGAGATCCGTGCCCGACTCCTACGGGCCATGCTGATCGGGCTGTTAAGCAAACAATAAGGTATGCCGCCTTAATGTAATCGGGGGAAGCAGGGCCCATCGTACTGCCGATCCCTTTACAATATGTGAATCCACCAGGATAAGGAGGAGAATAGCCATGATGTGTCAACAATGCGGTCAGAAGCCGGCTACTCTGCACTTTACGAAAATTATTAACGGTCAGAAGACGGAATTCCACATCTGTGAATCATGTGCTCGTGAGAAAGGCGAATGGATACCGGGCACGGCTAACGGCTTCTCCATCCATAATTTGCTGTCAGGACTGTTGGACTTCGATTTGTCAGGCGGAGCGGCCAAGGGAAGCGGCGCCTGCGGATCGCAGAAGCCGCAGGCGATGCGCTGCGAGAAATGCGGGCTGACCTACTCCCAGTTCGGGAAGCTGGGCCGGTTCGGGTGTGACGAATGCTATTCCTTCTTCGGCAGCCGACTCGATCCGCTGCTCAAGCGTGTCCACGGCAATACGGTTCATACCGGCAAAATTCCGTTGCGCGGCGGCGGGCGCATTCAACGCAAGCGCGAGCTGGATGAGCTGAAGTTCGAGCTTCAGAAGAGTATTGCGCAGGAAGAATTCGAACGGGCAGCGCAGCTTCGCGACCGTATTCGGCAGTTAGAGAAGGAAGGGAGCGAAGGGGGCCGTGACTCGTCCGCTCAGCATGGGTAACCCCCTGAACGATGTAATGACAACGATGAATGATCGGCAAGGTGAAAGGAGATGACGAAATGGCTCAACGCCAATTCATGGAGTATGCGATAAGCGACTGGATGCGCGGAACGGGACCGGACTTCGAGATCGTCATCAGCAGCCGCATCCGCGTAGCGCGCAACCTGTGCGGTGCGCCGTTCCCGCTGCTTGCGACGAACCAGCAATCGGCCGAAGTGCTGAACCAGTTGGCCGCGGTCATCGAGCAGCCGGAGATGTCGGGCTTCCATACGTCTTTCCATCGATGGAACCTGGCGGAACTAACTGATCTGGAGAAGCAGGTGCTGGTCGAGAAGCACTTGATCTCGCCGACCCTCGTAGATGCATCGCGGAACGGGGCAGTCATTCTGAGCGAGGATGAATCGATCAGCATTATGTTGAATGAGGAAGACCATCTGCGTATTCAATGCTTGTACCCTGGATTGCAGATTCGGGAAGCGTGGCAGCAGGCCAGCCGCATCGACGACGTGTTCGAGGCGCATGTCGACTACGCGTTCGATGAGTTGCGGGGATACTTGACCAGTTGCCCGACCAATGTGGGCACAGGAATCCGGGCCTCCGTCATGATGCATTTGCCGGCCCTCGTCATGACAAAGCAGATCAATCGCATTCTGCAGGCGGTCAACCAGGTGGGACTGGCGGTGCGCGGCATCTACGGCGAAGGCAGCGAGGCGATAGGGAATCTATTTCAGGTGTCGAACCAGATTACGCTTGGCCAATCGGAAGCCGAGATTATCGACAGCCTGTACAGCGTCGTGAAGCAAATCATCGAGCATGAGAAGGCGGCGCGCGACCAGTTGTTGGAGAACAATCGCATGCGCCTGACGGATCGCATCTGCCGTTCCTATGGAATATTGAAGCATGCGGCGATTATGGATTCCAAAGAAGCGGCCCAACGGCTGTCGGATATCCGGCTTGGTTCGGATCTGAATATTTTGAATCACCTCGCTCCTTCCGACTTCAATGAGCTGATCGTGATGACACAGCCAGGCTTCCTTCAGCATAGATACAAGAAGTCATTGTCTACGGAAGAACGCGACATGTATCGGGCTAGATTGATACGCGACAAATTAAGCAAATCGAAAACGAACAATGGAGGTGCTTGAATATGATGTTCGGAAGATTTACGGAGCGTGCCCAGAAAGTTTTGGCATTGGCTCAGGAAGAAGCCGTGCGTCTCGGACATAATAATATCGGAACCGAGCATATTTTGCTTGGGCTGATCCGGGAAGGTGAAGGCATTGCCGCCAAGGCACTTGTAGCTCTCGGCCTCGGCCTGGAGAAGATTCAGGACGAAGTGGAATCCTTGATCGGCCGCGGGCAGGAGCAGCCGACCAATATTGCTTACACCCCGCGTGCCAAAAAAGTGATTGAGCTGTCCATGGACGAAGCCCGTAAGCTGGGTCATACCTATGTGGGTACGGAACATATTTTGCTGGGCCTGATTCGGGAAGGCGAAGGCGTAGCAGCCCGCGTGCTGAACAACCTCGGCATCAGCCTGAATAAGGCACGCCAACAGGTGCTCCAGTTGCTTGGCAGCACCGAAGCGGTATCCAGCCATAACGGGCAATCCCAGAATGTGAGCACTCCGACGCTGGATGGACTGGCGCGTGACCTGACGGCTACCGCCAAGGAAGGCAATCTCGACCCGGTCATCGGCCGTACCAAGGAAATTGAGCGCGTCATCCAGGTGCTGAGCCGCCGGACGAAGAACAATCCGGTCCTTATCGGGGAGCCGGGCGTTGGGAAGACTGCGGTAGCGGAAGGGCTGGCTCAGAAGATTATCAACAACGAGATTCCGGAGACGCTACGCGACAAGCGCGTCATGACGCTCGATATGGGGTCGGTCGTGGCCGGCACGAAGTACCGTGGCGAATTCGAGGATCGGTTGAAAAAAATTATGGATGAGATCCGCCAGGCGGGCAATATCATCCTGTTCATCGACGAGCTGCATACGCTGATCGGCGCGGGCGGAGCGGAAGGCGCTATCGATGCGTCCAACATTTTGAAGCCGGCTCTGGCCCGGGGCGAGCTCCAATGCATCGGAGCGACGACGCTGGATGAGTACCGCAAATATATCGAGAAGGATGCCGCACTGGAACGCCGCTTCCAACCGATTACGGTCGATCAGCCGACGATTGAAGAGACGATTCAGATTTTGAAAGGGCTGCGGGATCGCTATGAAGCGCATCACCGCGTGAAAATTAGCGATGAAGCGATTGATCAGGCCGTGAAGCTGTCCGACCGCTATATTACGGATCGCTTCCTGCCGGACAAAGCAATCGATCTTATTGACGAAGCAGGGTCCAAAGTACGTTTGAACTCCTACACGGTACCGCCAAATCTGAAGGAACTGGAAGCTCGTCTGGAAGACATCCGCAAGGAGAAGGACGCTTCCGTGCAGAGCCAGGAATTCGAGAAGGCGGCCGCGCTTCGCGATACGGAGCAGAAGATGCGCGAGGAGTTGGATTCGGTGCGGAACCAGTGGAAGGAGAAGCAGGGCCGCATGGATTCCGAGGTAACGCCGGAAGATATTGCCCAGATCGTCTCCAGTTGGACCGGCGTCCCGGTCGTCAAACTAAAGGAAGAAGAAACGCAGCGTCTTCTCAATATGGAAGAGGTTCTGCATGAGCGCGTCATTGGTCAGGACGAAGCGGTTAAGGCGGTCAGCCGGGCGATTCGCCGGGCGCGCGCAGGCCTGAAGGATCCGAAGCGCCCGATGGGCTCGTTCATCTTCCTCGGCCCGACCGGGGTTGGGAAGACGGAGTTGGCCCGCGCGCTGGCAGAATCGCTCTTCGGCGACGAGAATGCGGTCATCCGCATCGACATGTCCGAGTACATGGAGAAGCATTCGACCGCCCGCTTGGTCGGCGCGCCTCCGGGATATGTCGGCTATGAGGAGGGCGGCCAGCTAACCGAGAAGGTACGCCGTAAGCCATACTCCGTCGTGCTGCTCGATGAGGTTGAGAAGGCTCATCCGGAAGTATTCAACATCCTGTTGCAGGTGCTGGAGGATGGGCGCCTGACCGATTCCAAGGGACGGGTCGTCGACTTCCGCAACACGCTTATCATTTTGACCTCGAATGTCGGCGCAGAGGCGATCAAGCGCAATACGACGCTGGGGTTCACCTCCTCGGACAACAATGAGCGCGACTACAACAATATGAAAGACAAAGTGATGGCGGAATTGAAGAAGAGCTTCCGTCCGGAGTTCCTGAACCGGATTGATGAGACTATCGTCTTCCACTCGCTGGAAGAGAAGCATATTGCCGAGATCGTAACGCTGATGGCCGAGGAGTTGCGCAAGCGGCTGAAGGAGCAGGATGTCGATTTCCAATTGACCGATGCGGCCAAGGCGTTCCTCGCCAAGGAAGGTTATGATCCGGCCTATGGAGCGCGTCCGCTCCGTCGGGCGATTCAGAAGCATATCGAAGATCGCTTGTCCGAGGAATTGCTTAAGGGCGAGATCGAGAAGGGCGATTCCGTCACGATTGACGAACAGGACGGCAACCTGGTCGTGTTGCGCAATTCACCGACCAAGGCCTGACATTTTACAGGATACATCCATCCGAGCGCATCTCTCCTCCGGGAGGAGATGCGCTTTTTTTTCATGAAATACGAAAGTCCTTTCACCCTCTATTTAAAAATGGTAAACTTAAAGAGAATGTACAATCTTCAGCAAAAGCCAGTAAAAAATTGTCACCCTTTATTTTTGTATCGTGTTATGCCGATAAACCTAATATAGAGTGGCAACCTATACAATGATGAGTCATTAGGAGTGTCGGCTGATATGGCCAAAGTAAAAACCAGGTTTTTCTGTACGGATTGCGGATATGAATCGCCGAAGTGGATGGGTAAATGCCCGGGCTGCGGCGAATGGAACACGATGGTGGAGGAGCGGGAGACGGTGGTCAAGACGGCGGGTGTCCACACTTCCCTCATTCAAACGAAAGAAAAACCGCAATCGATCATACAAATAGAATGTAAACAGGAAGCACGCCTGTCCACGACGATTGACGAATTGAACCGCGTGCTCGGCGGCGGCGTGGTGCCAGGCTCGCTCATCCTTGTGGGCGGTGACCCGGGCATCGGCAAATCGACGCTGCTGCTGCAGGCGTCCAATGCGCTGGCAGTCAGCGGCTTGAAGGTTCTGTACGTGTCCGGGGAGGAATCGACGCGCCAGACGAAGCTGCGCGCTGACCGGCTCGGGGTTCTGTCCGAGCATCTGTTCGTCCTGAGTGAGACGAACTTGCAGTATATTGAAGAGGCGATCGAGGCCATGAGCCCGGATTTTCTCGTCATCGACTCGATCCAGACGGTATATCATCCGTCGGTCGAATCAGCTCCCGGCAGCGTAGCCCAAGTTCGCGAATGCACAAGCGTGTGCATTCGCATTGCAAAGGGAAGGGGCATCGCGACCGTCCTGGTCGGCCATGTGACGAAGGAAGGAGCCATTGCCGGCCCACGCATGCTGGAGCATATGGTGGATTGTGTGCTCTATTTTGAAGGCGAGCGCCATCATTCGTACCGCATCCTCCGGGCCGTGAAGAACCGCTTCGGTTCCACGAACGAGATCGGCATCTTCGAGATGACGGAATGCGGCTTGACGGAAGTGAAGAATCCGTCGGAGATGTTCCTTCTGGAACGCCCGCTCGGCGTCTCCGGCTCGACGGTCGTCGCCAGCCTGGAGGGGACGCGTCCGGTGCTTGTCGAGATGCAGGCGCTCGTGTCGGCGACGAACTTCCCTTCGCCGCGAAGAATGTCGACGGGAATCGATCATCAGCGTCTGTCGCTCATCATTGCCGTGCTGGAGAAGCGGATGGGCATGTTCCTCCAGAACCAGGACGCCTATGTGAATGTGGCCGGCGGACTGAAGCTGGATGAGCCAGCGGTCGATCTCGCGATTGCGGTCGCCCTGGCGTCGAGCTTCCGCGATTTGCCGACCCAGGCGTATGACGTCGTCTTCGGCGAAGTGGGACTGACAGGGGAAGTGCGCGCGGTGCCCCGTGCGGAGCAGCGCGTGAAGGAAGCGGAGAAGCTCGGCTTCAAGCGAATTATTTTGCCAGAGAAGAGCCTGCGGGGATGGACCCCTTCTGGACATATTGAGATAGTGGGCGTAAATACGGTAGTGGAAGCATTGACCGTAGCGTTAGGTTAGGGGGCCTAGATATAGAATGAAGGACAGTCAGCAGGATATTATGAACGATCTATTGCGCATGGTGGCGCCGGGCACTCCGTTCCGCGAAGGACTGGAGAACGTGCTCCGGGCGAAGACAGGCGCGCTTATCGTCGTCGGATACAGCCCGGAAGTGATGGAGGTCGTCGATGGCGGGTTTTCCATCAACAGCGATTTCTCTCCGAGCTATTTGTATGAATTGGCCAAGATGGACGGCGCGATCATTTTGAGCGAGGATGTGAAGCGCATCCTGTACGCGAACACGCAACTGATCCCGGATTCCTCCATCCCTTCAACGGAGACTGGGATTCGCCATCGCACGGCGGAGCGGGTTGCGAAGCAGACGGGCAAGCTGGTCGTATCGATCTCCCAGCGCCGCAATATCATCACCTTGTACCAAGGCAGCCTCCGTTATGCGCTGAAGGAGATTGGCGTCATCCTGACGAAGGCGAATCAGGCGATTCAAACCTTGGATAAATATAGAGCTGTGCTTGTTCAGGGAATGACGAACTTGACCGCTTCCGAATTCGAGGAGCAAGTGACGCTGTACGATGTCGTTAATGTGTTGCAACGGATCGAGATGGTATTACGTATTAAAATGGAGATAAAGCGATACATCAACGAACTGGGAACGGAAGGCCGTCTCATCAGCATGCAGTTGGAAGAGCTGGTCAGCAACACGGAGGAGGACGCGTGGCTCTTGCTTAAGGATTACGCCCGCGACAACGGAGATGACAGAGTCCGTGAGATTCTCGTTCAACTGAAGAAGAGCACTGCAGACGAGCTGCTGGATGCGCATCATCTGATCCGGCTGCTCGGTTACCCGACGACAAGCGCAATCCAGGATGAATCCGTATCACCGCGCGGTTACCGAGTGTTGAGTAAGATTCCTCGCTTGCCGAACGTCATCATACAGAATCTAGTGGATACGTTCCAATACTTGCCTCATGTCATGATGGCTACGATTGAAGAACTGGATGACGTGGACGGAATTGGTGAAGTGCGTGCACGCGCCATCAAGGAAGGGCTCAAGCGCATTCAGGAGCAGGTGTTCATTGACAGGCAAATTTGATTTTCTTACAATGAAAAAATGAACGTTGGGCATAGTAAAATTAGAGGTGAACCTATGATTACAAAGTCCATTCCGAGCTTGTTTACCGTCGGTAACCTGTTTCTCGGAATCATTGCCATCATGCTTGCGTTTCATAATAATTATGATTTAGCTGCTCTCATGATTATCATTGCCATGCTGCTGGACGGTCTCGACGGCCGCGTGGCCCGGGCCCTGAACGCGCAAAGCGAATTCGGCAAAGAGCTTGATTCCTTGTCCGATGTGATTTCCTTCGGTGTGGCGCCGGCATTTATTATGTACGTAGTAGCTTTTAGCGATATGAACCCGGCGTTGGGCTGGGTAGTGACAGCCATCTTCCCGATTTGCGGGGCGCTCCGGCTGGCCCGCTTCAACGTGAAGGCAGGCATTCCGGGCTATTTCATCGGCCTGCCGATTCCGGCCGCAGGCGGCGTAGCCTGTACCCTAGCACTGTTCCATGAAAGTATTCCAGCACCGTATCTCATCATCGCCATGCTTTTATTATCGTACTTAATGGTTAGCACTGTGAAATACCCGAATTTCAAGAAGGTCGGCATTTCCAAAAAAGCGCTCTGGCTGACCCCTTTTGTTATCGCGGCAGCCGTCGGCATCGTGCTCTGGAAGCCGGAGCAGACGCCGAAGCTCATTTTTGTGCCGCTGGTCCTGTACGCTCTGCTCGGCTTAAAAAAAAACGTTAGGATGCTGTACCGGCGTCGTGGCAAAAAGCGCGATTCAGAAGAATGGGTCCGCTCGAAGCATTCGTAATGGTATCCTGCACTTGCTATCGTTCATGATTTTATACGGAAGAAACCCTCTCCATCGACGGAGAGGGTTTTTGGCGTATCCCGGATACAAAAAGCAGCCGCGCCTGCAACTGCTTCTTCAAGACAAGTTAAAGATACCAAGCGTATTGCACCGGCTGGATTCCTGCTTCACGACATCGTCAAGGTTAATGTCGAGGAGGTTGCACATTGCCGACATGTAGAACAAATGCTTACCCAGCTCGTGCGCCACGATATCTTTGCAATTTTCGCATAGATGGCCGTGTACATGGCTTTCGAGGGACTGGCGAGCTTCCTCCACGTCCATCCCTGCCCTGTATGGCTGCCGCTTGGCGTGAAGTTCCAGGCACCCGCATTCAGTGATTGCCTTCGTCACGGCACGGGTAACCGAGGCGTCGGACTGGCCGTACTTGGACAGAATGTCCAACAGGCTCCGGTGTCGCAGTACAAGTTCGGCTACTTGCGCTTGGAGCGCTTGCAAATTGGGAGTACTCATTTCCATCCACCTCTATTCTTGATATGATGCGGCGCGAAGTCCTCATAAATCGCTCACAACACGGTTTCATGTCCATTATACGTCTCTGAAAACCCATTTTTCAACTTGGGCAAGCAGGAAAATATGGAAATAAACGATTAGGAGCTAGGAGCTTGGGTCATAATTGTAAGGAAATCAACTGAAAGTGAGGAGGTGGGCGCAAATGTTCAAACGTTGTTTTACCGGAATGGCGTGCATTTTTGGCGCCTGGACCGGTTGGGAGCTCCATGGCTATTGGCACGCCCAGACTATAGGATTCACGGGATTGGCGAATCCGGGACTATCTGCTAGCCGGCTCGCATGGGCGTTGGGCGGGGCCTTTTGCTTATTTGTACTCAGTCGTGTACTTTTTATGCCGTTGGCAAAAAGCTGGAATGAATGGAGGGAGCGCATCGCGCTCGTGTCCACAGGAACCTTGATAACGAGCACAGCGGGCGCCTTTGCCGGAATCTGCTTCGCGGCGCTGCTGATGCCGCTGCTGCGTGAATTCGGAAGCGTCGGGCTGATGCTCTCGGCCGTTCTACTGGTGTTGTTCGCCAGCGCGGGCGTGCAGATTGCGCTAATGAAGCAGCAGGATTTGGCGGAATGGATCGCCGCTCTGCCATGGCTAAGCGACCCGGTGACAGAGGAAGAAGAACTGCGCGTCGAAGAGCATAAAATATTGGACACGAGCGTCATTATTGACGGGCGCATCGCCGACATCTGCAAGACAGGATTCATTGAAGGGACGATCGTTATCCCGGAATTCGTGCTGGAGGAACTGCAGCATATTGCCGATTCATCGGACTTGCTGAAGCGGAACCGCGGCCGGAGAGGCTTAGATATTTTGAATAAGATCCAAAAAGAGCTGGAAGTGAAGGTGCTAATCTACGAAGGGGACTTCGAGGAGATATCCGAAGTCGACAGCAAACTGGTGAAGCTGGCCAAAGTCTTGAAAGGCAAAGTGGTCACAAACGACTTCAACCTGAACAAAGTATGTGAGCTGCAGGGCGTGTCGGTCCTGAACATCAACGACCTGGCCAATGCGGTCAAGCCGGTTGTCCTGCCGGGCGAGGAAATTGTCGTCCAGGTCATTAAGGACGGCAAGGAGCATGGCCAAGGCGTCGCTTACCTGGATGACGGCACGATGATCGTCGTCGAAGGCGGGCGCGAATATATTGGTATGACGATGGAGGTGCTCGTGACGAGCGTGCTGCAGACGTCGGCCGGACGCATGATTTTTGCCAAGCCGAAGCTGTTGGAAAAAGCCCAATAAGCAGGTATGATAGGAAGAGCACGATCATGGAGGTTGACTGGGGTGGAACAGGGCTTTGGAGTGGTTATCGTGGCGGCTGGCAGAGGATCGCGTATGGGTGCCGCAGAGAGCAAGCAATATTTGCCGCTTGAGGGCAAGCCGGTTATTATCCATACGCTGGAGCGGTTCCAGACGGTGCAGGCATGCGATGCCATCGTCTGGGTCGCCTCCCCAGAGGATACGGCCCGCTGTGCCGCTTGGCAGGAGGAGTACGGTTTGGATAAGATCCGTGTCATCGTCCCCGGCGGCACAGAGCGGCAGCATTCCGTGTACACCGGACTCCAGGCGGTTCGGGAGCTAGGTCTGGACTACGTGCTGATTCACGACGGCGTGCGGCCGTTCGTGGAGACGGGGAGCATAGAGGTATGCTTCCGGGCTGCCAGAGAGCATGGGGCGGCCGTCCTGGCCGTTCCGGTAAAGGATACGATTAAGCAGGTGAACGGAGGCGTCATCACGGCGACGCCGGACCGACGCAGCTTGTGGGCGATTCAGACCCCACAAGCTTTTCGTCTTGTCGACGTGATGGCGGCGCATGAACAGGCCGCCGCTGACGGATTCATCGGCACTGACGATGCGATGCTGATGGAGCGGGCCGGGATGCAGGTCCGCATCGTGGAAGGGGAATACACGAATGTGAAGCTGACGACGCCCGATGATCTGGAGTGGGCGTCCTGGTGGCTCGCCCGCCGTGAGGCAACGCCAAGGGGAAAGCGGTAATAACGGATGAAATGACGAAGGGAGAGGCAGAACATGATACGAGTAGGACAAGGCTTCGACGTGCATCAATTGGTAGAAGGCCGCCCCTGCATTATCGGAGGCGTGTGCATTCCGCATGACTTGGGGCTGCTGGGGCACTCCGATGCGGATGTGCTGCTGCATACGGTCAGCGACGCAGTGCTCGGGGCGCTCGGGCTGGGCGATATCGGCAAGCACTTCCCGGATACGGACGAAGCTTACAAGGACGCGGACAGCAGCGTGCTGCTACAGAAGGTATGGGCGCTGGCCAAGGAGCGGGGCTACCGGCTCGGCAACCTCGACTGCACGATTATCGCGGAGAAACCGAAGATGCTGCCGTATGTGCCGGAGATGGCCGCCAATCTGGCGCGTCTCCTGGAAGCGGACGCGTCGCAGATCAACGTCAAGGCGACGACGACCGAACAGCTTGGCTTCACGGGCCGGGGGGAAGGCATTGCGGCACAAGCGGTAGTGTGCTTATTTCGCGGCGATATGATATCATAATGAGATAGATCAAGACTAGGCAATGTGTTCGGAGGGGAATTCGAATGAGCAACGACATTCGTGTCCGGTATGCGCCAAGTCCGACAGGACATCTGCATATCGGCAATGCGCGCACGGCATTATTCAATTATTTATTCGCACGCCATCACGGCGGGCACTTTATCGTTCGCATCGAGGATACGGACGTGAAGCGCAATGTGGAAGGTGGCGAAGAGAATCAGTTCAAGTATATGAAATGGCTCGGCATGGATTGGGATGAGAGCGTTGATGTCGGCGGCGAATACGGTCCCTACCGTCAGACCGAGCGTCTCGATATTTATAATAAGCATGTGAACGAGCTGCTGGAGCGCGGTCTCGCCTACCGCTGCTACTGCACGGAGCAGGAGCTGGGGGCGGAGCGGGAAGCGCAGATGGCGCGAGGGGAGACGCCGAAGTATGCGGGCACCTGCCGCCATCTGACGGCAGAAGACCGGGTGCGCCTGGAAGCGGAAGGCCGCCAGCCGAGCATCCGCTTCAAAGTGCCGGAGCAGCGCTCTTATACGTTCCACGATCTTGTCAAGGGCGAGATTGCATTCGATTCCGAGACGACCGGTGACTGGGTCATCGTGAAGAAGGACGGCATTCCGACCTACAACTTCGCGGTCGTGCTCGATGATTATTGGATGCGCATCTCGCATGTGCTGCGCGGCGAGGATCATATCACCAATACGCTGCGCCAATTGATGATCTACGAAGCGTTCGGCTGGGAAGCGCCGGTATTCGGGCATATGACGCTCATCGTGAACGAGAACCGGAAGAAGCTGAGCAAGCGGGACGAGTCGATTATCCAGTTCATGGAGCAGTACGAGCAGCTCGGCTATTTGCCGGAAGCGATGCTGAACTTCATCGCACTGCTTGGCTGGTCGCCGGAAGGGGAAGAGGAGATTTTCTCGCGCGATGAGCTGATTCGGATCTTCGATGCGAACAGGCTTTCGAAGAGTCCGGCCGTATTCGATACGAATAAATTGGCTCACTTGAATAACGTATACATGAAGCAGGCGGATGTGGAGCGGATTGCGGCGCTTGCCATCCCGCACTTGCAGAAGGCGGGACGCTTGCCGGATACGCTGAGCGAAGAGCAGCAGGCTTGGGCGAAGGCGCTCGTGAAGCTGTACCAGGAGCAGATGACTTGCGCTGCGGACATCGTCGCGCTGTCGGAGATGTTCTTCCGCGAAGAGCTGACAATAGAGGAAGAGGCGAAGGCCGTCCTCGAGGAGCCGCAGGTTCCGGCTGTGCTGCAGGCAATGCACACCAAGCTCGAAGCGGCGGAGGCGTGGGACGCCGACACGGTCAAGGCGGCGCTGAAGGAAGTGCAGAAGGAGACTGGCATCAAGGGCAAAGGGTTGTTCATGCCGGTGCGCGTCGCCGTGTCCGGCCAGATGCACGGCCGGGATCTGAACGAGACGATCGTGCTGCTCGGCAAAGAGACCGTACTGAGCCGTCTCCGCCAAGGAGCGTAACTGCAGGCCGCCTCCCAGGGGCCAGCTTCTTATTGTCAGCCGGCGGACGAATCCGATATACTGAGAAGTATCAGGATAGACGGAATAGATCATGATCTGATCTATATATTGACGGCAGGATTCGAATCATTCAAATGAAAGGCGTTGAACGGGAGAGCGTCAGCAATACCGAACCGTACAGAGAGAACGACCAGAGGGCGCGGCGGACAGCTAAGGCCCTGCAGGCTGCAAATCGTTCCGGTTCCAGGCTGACGCGTTGCGCCCGGAAGCTCCGTCCTTGAGCGTGCATCGGCACGGGTAGGGGGCGGCGGGTTGTTCGCGTTACTGGACAGTGAAGATGGATAGCGATATCCGTCCGCGCAGCGTATCCTGTTAAGGGGGCTGCGTGGCCTTATCGCTATCTATGCAGAGTGGAACCGCGCCTTGCGCCTCTGCAGCCGATACCGGCTGCGGAGGCGTTCTTTGTATAAGGGGACAAAGGGGGGCTCTGAGCCTCTTCCCTTGGACGTAGTAAGCCAACAAAAGTGCAGCAATTTACCGGGGCGTCCGACCACTGCATTGGCAACGAATCAAGCCGACTGAGAAGAGGGGGACGGGGCATGCGACGCCTCTACCGAAGAATGCAATCTGACATCCGGGCCGTATTCGAGAACGACCCAGCGGCACGCAGACGATTTGAGGTGATTTTTACGTATTCCGGCCTGCATGCGATCTGGGCTCATCTGGTGGCGCACTGGTTCTATAAGCACCGCTGGTTCACGATCGCTCGCATCATCTCCCAGGTGAGTCGCTTCTTTACGGGGATCGAGATTCATCCCGGCGCCCGCATCGGGAAACGGCTGTTCATTGACCACGGCATGGGCGTCGTTATCGGCGAGACATGCGAGATCGGGAACGATGTTGTTATCTATCAAGGCGTCACGCTTGGCGGTACCGGCAAGGAGAAAGGCAAGCGCCACCCAACGATCGGCAACAACGTCGTTCTCGCCTCCGGGGCCAAGGTGCTCGGTTCGTTCAAGGTCGGCGATAACTCGAATATCGGGGCCAACTCCGTCGTCCTGCGGGAGGTGCCGGCCAACTGTACGGTCGTCGGCATCCCGGGACGGATTGTGAAGCAGGACGGCGTCCGCGTCGATCGGCTCAACCATGCCGAGTTACCAGATCCGGTCATCGACATGCTGCGCGGGATGCAGCAGGAGATCGATGCGCTGCGCGCGGAGCTGGAACAACACAAGCAGGAGACAGCAGCCCTTCGTGAGGGCGCCACGGAGCTTGCGCAACGACAATAGCCCGAAGGGGCACATGAACAGGGAGGTTAACTCAACATGACGCTTCGGATTTACAACACGATAACGCGCTGCAAGGAAACGTTCGTTCCGGTGCATCCGGATAAGGTGAACATGTATGTGTGCGGCCCGACCGTGTACGATTATATTCATATCGGAAATGCCCGCCCCCAGATCGTATTTGATGTGGTGCGGCGCTATCTGGAACAGATCGGCTATGAGGTGAACTACGTCGTAAACTTCACCGACGTGGATGATCGCCTCATCCGCAAGTCGATCGAGCTGGGCGAGCCCGTGCCTGTCGTCGCGGAACGGTTCATCCAGGCATTCTACGAGGATATCGACGGCCTCGGCGTCCGCCGCGCGACGCACAATCCGCGCGTGCTCGATCATATCGAGGAAATTATCACTTTCATCGCCAATCTAGTGGAGGAAGGCTATGCCTATGAATCCGGCAAGGATGTCTATTTCCGCACGAATCGGTTCAAAGACTACGGCAAGCTGTCTCATCAGAACCTGGAGGAGCTGCAGCACGGCATCCGGGTCGAGGTTGACGAGCGGAAGGAAAATCCGGAAGACTTCGTGCTCTGGAAGGCGGCGAAGCCGGGGGAGATCTCATGGCCGAGCCCGTGGGGCGAGGGGCGTCCGGGCTGGCATATCGAATGCTCCGCCATGGCACGTAAATTTTTGGGCGATACGCTTGATATTCACGGCGGAGGCCAGGATTTGCAGTTCCCGCATCACGAGTGTGAAGTGGCGCAATCCGAATCACTGACCGGCAAGCCGCTCGCGAATATTTGGATGCATAACGGGTACATTCATATCAACAACGAAAAAATGTCGAAATCGCTCGGTAACGGTGTGATTGTCAAGGAACTCCGCGTCCGGTACAAGATGGAGGCGATCCGCTACTTCATACTCGCCACCCATTACCGAAATCCGCTCAATTTCAGCGAGGAAGCGATGGTGCAGGCCGGGAGGAGCGCGGGCCGGATCGTCAATGCGGTCCAGAATCTCCGCCATCTGCTCAAGTCGGCGGAGGACACGGCGAACCAGGGGCCGGACAAAGCCTTGCAGCAGAAGCTGGCTGATATCCTCGATACGTTCGACGCGAAGATGCAGGATGACTTCAATACGGCCGATGCGGTTACGGCCATGTTCGATTGGGTTAACCTGGCGAACAGCACGATGCAGCAGGGAAGCCAGGACGAGCGGCAGAAGGAAAATCTGCAAGCGCTGCTCGATGCGTTTGAGGCGATGAACAATGTGCTCGGGTTCGTTCCGGAGCAGGAGGAAGAGGAAGAGGACTTGCTTGACGGGGAGATCGATCGCCTGATACAGGAGCGTACGGACGCGCGCCAGGCGAAGAACTGGGCGCGCGCCGATGAGATTCGCGATATGCTGACCGCCCAGGGCATCATCCTGGAAGATACGCCGCAAGGCATCCGTTGGCGCCACAAATGAGGGAGCCGCGGGTGCATTCGGATGCGTTGGACGGAGCGACAGACGTGATGAATGACAATAAGGAACGGGGAATTGATGTCGTATGCCCGGGAGGCGCCAAGGCGGGGGAAACGTGGCTGTTCCCTTACCCGCCGGCGAAGGAGCCGAAGCTGCTGCCGCCGATCGTGCTGGCGTATATGGGCGATGCGGTCTACGAGATGGCGATCCGGCAGTATCTCATCTCGATGCCGAATCATCGCCCGCAGGTACTGCACCGTCAGGCGACACGCTACGTGTCGGCCAAGTCGCAGGCGCGTGCGCTTGCGCGCCTGGTGCCGCTGCTGACGACGGAGGAGGCGGACATTGTCCGCCAGGGGCGCAATGCCAAGTCTGCGGTGCCGAAGAGTGCCAATGTGAATGAGTACCGCCAGGCGACGGCGCTGGAGGCGCTGTTCGGCTACTTGTACTTCAGCGGCCGCAGCGACCGCATTCGGCAATTGGCTGAGATTGTCGTGCAGGCGCCGGAAGAGGGGGAAGCGCAGGGACAGACGGATGTGCCTGGGAAGCGGGATTGACCGTTCCGGAGGCGGGTATCATCCGCCCAAGCCGACCGGGACTAGCCGGGATAAGCCGATTGAACGGCAAGAGGAAGCAACATTACAGGAGGCAGCATAGATATGGAAGAATACATTGCCGGGAAGCACTCGGTCACCGAGGCGCTCCGCTCCGGCCGTACCATTCATAAAATATGGATAGCGGACAACGCGCAGAAGCATCTGACGCAGCCGATTATCGCCGAAGCGAAGAAGGCGGGCGTCATCGTTCAGACCGCAGACAAGCGGAAGCTCGATCAGATGGCGGAGGGCGTGCAGCATCAAGGGGTCGTCGCCCAGGTAGCCGCTCACGGCTACGTAGAGGTGAACGATATACTCGACCGGGCGGAAGCGCAGGGGGAGATGCCGTTCCTCCTGATCCTCGACGAGATCGAGGATCCGCATAATCTCGGATCGATTCTGCGGACGGCAGACTGCACGGGAGTGCATGGCGTCATCATTCCGAAGCGGCGTTCGGTCGGGTTGACCGCCACTGTATCCAAAACATCCGCCGGCGCCGTAGAGTATGTGCCGGTCGCGCGGGTAACAAATCTGGCGCAGACGATGGAGCAGTTGAAGGAGCGGGGCATCTGGCTCGTCGGAACGGATGTGTCCGCGACCCAGGACCTGTATGAGACGGACCTGTTCACGATGCCGCTTGCGCTGGTCATCGGGAACGAGAGCAAGGGTATGGGCCGCCTCGTCAAGCAGACCTGCGATGCGCTGCTGAAGCTTCCGATGGCCGGACAGATCAATTCGTTAAATGCGTCGGTCGCCGCCGGGATATTCATGTATGAGGTTGTGCGCCGGCGTTGCGGCTGAGAATGCGGCAGCAAGATTGGCGCGACGTGCTGTTGGTCGATGGCTACAATATGATCGGCGCCTGGCACGAGCTGAAGCAGTTGGCCGACCGGAGGCTCGAGGATGCGCGCGACTGCCTGCTGGATAACCTGGCGGATTATCAGGCGTATTCCGACCGTCGGGTCATCGCCGTCTTTGACGCCTATCGTGTCTCCGGTCTGGGAGCAACCTACACGCAGGGCAAGATCGAAGTCTGCTTCACAAAGGAGAAGGAAACGGCGGACGAATGCATCGAGCGTCTCGTCAAGGAGCTCTCCCATCGCCGACGCCGGATCTATGTAGCCACTTCGGATATGACCGAGCAGCGCGTCGTCCTCGGCTTTGGCGCGCTGCGTATATCGGCCCGCGAGCTTCGGCTTATTGTAGAGCAATCGAGGCGGGAGGTGGAGAGCCGGATTCGCGAACATGCCTTGCAACCGGTGAAGCGCAATCCACTGGAAGGGAAGCTCAGCCTCGACCAGTTGCTGAAGCTCGAACGGATACGCCGTGGGGAAGAAAATTAGGATGATTTGTCGAATAACTGGAATTCCGCGTCGGATAAGGCTTCCTTGGTTGACGGTGCGAGATAGATTCATATATACTGAATCTATTATGTGTGATGTAACGGTGAATTGCGTTGCAGGCCGGAGGGATTGCTAGTGAGTGTTGACCTCAGAGCATTGAGCACCCCTTGTTCGTACGAACGGTTGTCGGATGAACTTCTCGTCGACGCAGTTCGTGAGGGAGACAGCGAAGCGCTAGAGTATTTAATTAATAAGTACCGTAATTTCGTACGTGCGAAGGCACGCTCTTATTTCTTGATAGGAGCCGATCGCGAGGATATCGTACAAGAAGGGATGATTGGATTATATAAGTCAATCCGCGATTTCAAGGGTGACAAGTTGGCTTCATTCAAGGCGTTTGCCGAACTGTGCATTACGAGGCAGATCATTACCGCAATCAAGACGGCAACGCGCCAGAAGCACATTCCATTGAACTCCTATGTATCCTTGGACAAGCCAATCTATGATGAGGATTCGGACCGGACGCTTCTTGACATTATCGGAGGTTCCCGCGTGTCGGATCCCGAAGAGCTGATTATCAATCAGGAAGAATTCGTCGGACTGGAAGACAAGATGGCCGAGATTTTAAGCGATCTAGAGCGCAGAGTGCTGATGTTGTATTTGGATGGACGATCCTATCAGGAGATTGCCGTTGATCTGGATCGCCATGTCAAGTCGATAGACAACGCCCTCCAGCGCGTCAAGCGCAAGCTGGAGCGCTATCTGGAACTGCGGGACGGAGAAGAGTAGAAGAAGTGTCCGTGGAATGCGTCAGAATCCGTGTTGAACCTCCTCTAAGAGGAGGAGAAGGCCGACGCTTTCTTTTTTACCCTAATCTGCCCCTTCTGCTGAACGCCCCTATCGCATGTCTGTCGATTGCCTCGCCGTCGTACGTTTAGATTTGTACAGATTCCACAATAATGAATAATAGTCGACTTCGAGAGAGCGGATTTACCGGCAAGCAGCTGTTTTAAGGCATAGCTAGGAAGCCTTGCGAACCCCACAGTAGCGCTATCTTTTCATTGACTTCAATTGACCCTTGTGATAAAGTGTTTTAGGTAGGCCTAAATATGCGTACGTATTACTGAGTAAGCTTGGCTTATTCAGCTTGCGGGAACGGAAGCTCCCTGTCATCGGGCAGTAGGGCGTATCCGTATTCGTTAGACTATAATTTCGACGCTTCTTATCACAATAAGGTATCTTTAGGAGGTGTACTACATGCGGGTAATTATTACGATGGCTTGCACGAGCTGCAAGCAACGCAACTACACGTCGACAAAGAACAAGCGCAATCACCCAGACCGCATTGAGTTGAAGAAATTTTGCAAGTTCTGCAACGAGCATACTTCTCATCGCGAAACGAGATAAGTCTGATGGAGGTGTAGTCCGTGGCTTTCTTCGGGAAACTGAAGCAACCTTTCAGTTCATTGTTTTCCTTCTTTGCCGACAGCTGGGGCGAATTAAAAAAAGTTCGCTGGCCCAATCGTAAAGAGCTGACAAGCTATACGCTGGTCGTATTGGGGGCGGTTGTCTTTATGACGCTTTATTTTTGGGTCCTTGACATCGGCATTTCCGCGATCGTCGAAGCGATTATTTAATAAAGTCCCAAGGTGGCTTGGTTATGGAAAAGAGATGGTACGTTGTTCATACCTATTCCGGGTATGAGAACAAAGTGAAAGCCAATCTGGAAAAGCGCGTCGAATCCATGGGAATGGAAGACAAGATATTCCGGGTTCTTGTTCCGATGGAAGAAGAATTGGTAAACAAAGACGGCAAGAAAAAAACCGTCATGCGCAAGGTTTACCCTGGCTATGTTTTGGTTGAGATGATCCAGACGGATGAATCCTGGTATGTTGTCCGCAATACGCCGGGCGTCACTGGGTTCGTCGGTTCCACAGGATCCGGCTCCAAGCCGATTCCTCTGATGCCGGAAGAGGTTGAACAGATTTTGCGGCAGATGGGAATGGAAGAGCCGAAGCCGAAGGTCGATTTCGAATTGAAGGAATCGGTGCGCATTAAGGTAGGGCCTTTCGCTAACTTTGTCGGCACGGTTGAAGAGATCCTCCTCGATAAAGCGAAGTTGAAGGTCCATGTTAACATGTTTGGAAGGGAAACCCCGCTTGAACTGGATTACCATCAGGTGGAGAAGATTTAATACATCTTTGACAGGTTTTCTGTTGTGAGGAGGAGCTTGCTCCGAACTCGCATATTAGCGCAAGGAGGTGCACGACAATGGCAAAAAAGGTCATCAAAGTGGTAAAATTGCAGATTCCTGCAGGGAAAGCGAATCCTGCGCCGCCGGTTGGTCCAGCACTGGGTCAAGCAGGCGTGAATATCATGGCGTTCTGTAAGGAATTCAACGCGAAGACTGCCGATCAAGCAGGCCTTATCATTCCTGTTGAAATCACAGTATTCGAGGATCGCTCCTTCACGTTCATCACGAAGACGCCTCCAGCAGCAGTGTTGCTGAAAGTGGCTTCCAAGATCGAAAAAGGTTCCGGCGAGCCAAACAAAAACAAAGTGGCTACAGTGAAACGCGATACCATTCGCCAAATTGCTGAGCAAAAAATGCCAGACCTGAATGCGGCATCCGTAGAATCGGCTATGCGCATGGTTGAAGGCACAGCTCGCAGCATGGGTATCATCATCGAGGACTAATCGGGTCTGCATGACAGATGTGGGAGGTTCAACCGCTATTACCACGAAGGAGGAACAAAATCATGGCAAAACGTGGCAAGAAGTATGAAGAGGCTGCGAAGTTGATCGATAGAGATGCAACTTACGAGCCGACGGAAGCCATTGAATTGGTGAAAAAGTCAGCTACGGCTAAATTTGACGAAACGATCGAAGTTGCTGTGCGCCTGGGTGTTGACCCGCGCAAACAGGACCAAAACGTGCGTGGGGTAGTCGTGCTTCCTCACGGAACAGGCAAGACGAAGCGCGTTCTCGTCTTTGCAAAAGGCGAAAAAGCGAAAGAAGCGGAAGCGGCTGGCGCTGATTTTGTAGGCGATCAAGACATGATCAACAAAATCCAGCAAGGCTGGTTCGACTTCGATGTCTGCGTGGCAACACCGGACATGATGAGCGAAGTAGGTAAATTGGGCCGTATCCTCGGCGGTAAAGGCCTGATGCCTAACCCGAAAGCCGGGACAGTTACATTCGACGTTGCCAAAGCGATCCAAGAGATCAAAGCGGGTAAAATCGAGTACCGTCTGGACCGAGCAGGCCAAATTCATGCGCCTATCGGCAAAGCGTCCTTCAGTGCTGAACAGTTGAACGAGAACCTGAAAGCACTCATCGACGCGCTGAACCGTGCGAAGCCGGCAGCATCCAAGGGCGTATACATGAAGAACATCGCGGTATCTTCTACGATGGGACCTGCGGTACGCGTGAATACAGCGAACTATCGCTAAGTTCGGCAGCATCTCGCATTCTTCGTCTGCTATAGTTAAGGTTGACACAAGTTGGCCGGCTATGGTATTATAAAGAGGTTGTGAGATTTGCGTGAATTTTGAAAATGAATAATCGTACCATAGACAGTAGGTGCCATTTGGCTTAATCTCCTACCGAGGTGTTCGAAATAGAAGATGCGGTGGCGCATGGGAACATGCATGAACAGGCGTCACCGCATTCGCGATGCCTCTGTAGATTGCTGCGGAGGCTTTTCTTATGCTCGTGTAGGTAGAACATAATCGTCCAGGATGCGGTTAGATAAGAACTTGTAGGAGGTGGATCGAGTGGCAAACGCAAAAGTTATCGAAGCGAAACAACAAGAAGTGAAAGCAATCGCAGAGAAACTGCGTGGCAGCGCAACGACGGTTGTAACCGACTTTCGCGGTTTGAATGTGTCTCAAGTGACTGAGCTTCGCAAGCAGCTTCGTGAAGCGGGCATTGAGTTCCAAGTGTTGAAGAACACGATGGTTCGTCGTGCGACAGCGGAAGCAGAATTGACCGAGCTGGATCAAGTATTGTCCGGACCGACGGCTATCGCTTTCAGCCCGGAAGACGCAGTAGCTCCTGCGAAGATTTTGAACGATTTTGCGAAGAAAAATGATGCGCTTGAGATCAAAGGTGGTGTGGTCGAAGGCCGTGTTGTCGAGGTCGCTCAAATTAAGGCACTGGCCGAGCTACCTTCCCGCGAAGGCTTGCTGTCCATGTTGCTCAGCGTGCTTCAGGCGCCTATGCGCAACTTCGCACTCGCCGTCAAAGCGGTCGGAGAGAAGCAAGAAGCAGAAGCGTAAGATACACCGCGCCCATATGGGGACGTGAACATTTTTACGATAACTTACTATGAATATGGAGGTTTAACCATGAGCAAAGAGCAAATCTTAGAATCCATTAAAGGCATGTCCGTATTAGAACTGAACGACCTGGTTAAAGCAATCGAAGAAGAATTCGGCGTAACAGCCGCAGCTCCTGTAGCAGTTATGGCTGGCGGTGCTGGCGATGCTGGTGCGGCTGAGCAGACTGAATTCGACGTCATCCTGACGAGCCCAGGCGCTGGCAAAGTCAACGTCATCAAAGTTGTTAAAGATATCACAGATCTTGGCCTGAAACAGGCGAAAGAACTCGTAGACAACGCACCAAAACCAATCAAAGAAAAGGTAAGCAAAGAAGAAGCAGAAGCAGTAAAAGCGAAGCTCGAAGAAGCTGGCGCAACGGTAGAACTGAAATAGGATTTGCTTGCTGAAGTGCGGAACCCCTTGAAGAACATTCAAGGGGTTCGTTGTCTAGGATACGACGTCACGATGCGCCCGTCCTTGCCGCCTCATTCGGGCGCAGGACAGAGGATTGGGATAGAGCATCACAGATGTAGCGCATCTTAGCCAATGAACAGCAGCACTTTGAACGTAGAGGAAGGAGGATGGGAGTTGACGGGACATTATTACAGTCATCGGCCCGATACACCGCATGATCGGCAATATTGGAAGGCGGAGCTGCGCGGGCATGCGTTGCAGTTTGTGTCGGATGCCGGTGTGTTCTCGAAGGGCGAAGTAGATTTCGGAAGCCGCGTGCTGATTGAGAATATGGACATTCCGGACGGCGCGCAGGTGCTTGACGTCGGCTGCGGGTATGGACCTATCGGGCTAGCGGCGGCCAAGCTCTCCCCGCAAGGACATGTGACGATGGTCGATGTGAATGAACGGGCGTTGGACCTGGCCCGGGAAAATGCGAAGCGCAACGGCATATCCAATGTAACGGTGCGGAAGAGCGACGGATTGGCCGGTATCGGCTCGTCGACTTTTGACATCATTTTGACGAACCCGCCG
>NZ_BALG01000019.1 GCF_000315235.1 Paenibacillus popilliae ATCC 14706
ATCAATCAACGACCACGAAAATGTTTGGGCTGGAAGACTGCTCACGAATCCTTCTCAGAAGAACTGTCGCACTTGGCTTGACAATCCGTCATACACAAAAAGACAAGCCTCAGGAGTAGTCCTGGGGCTCTTGTTAATCCTACTCGTGACCATATTCGTGACCATATTTATAACTGAAATGATCTGAACTTATCGATTACTTGTTGTACAAAACACAGTATTTACAGCTAATATCCGAATGAATCTTAACCTTACATCGTATTCGACATTCCATTCGGCCTTCTGTCGCCGAAATCGCCTGAACAGCTCCGCAAGGAAATGCTGTAAAAACGAGCGCCATTTTCGATAAACAGCAACGCAAGCCCTCACCGGCTTGCGTTTTTTGTCGTTTCGCTGCCATGTTCTCAAAAAGTATACCGGGATTGGGTTGGCTAAAAATCGCGGGACATCTCCGGAGCCGCAGACCGGGTACCGGGCCCAACCGCCGCCAGAACGAACAAAAGAGCGTGCTCGTCCGGCCCGGGCAGGGTCGGGAGCACGCTCTTCTACGTTCGCCGCAGACGCTAAGAGCGCTCGACAATTGTCTGATAGGCGGTGCGGTCCGTATGCTTCACGAGCTGGACAAGCAGTTCCTTCGCCGCATCGATATCGTCGGTGTGAACGATCGAAGCCGGCGTATGGATGTAGCGCCCACACACGCCGATGACGGTCGCAGGAACGCCTGTACCGCTCAGGTGAACCTGTCCGGCATCAGTGCCGCCCGGAGACACGAAATATTGATACGGAATGCGGTGAGTATCCGCGATATCCTGTACGAATTCAAGCAGGCCGCGATGCGTAATCATCGTCGGGTCATAGATGCGGAGTAGCGCGCCCTTGCCAAGCTGGCCGAAGGAGTTCGGGTCGCCGGTCATATCGTTGGCGGCGCTACAGTCGAGCGCATAGAAAATATCCGGCTGAATGAGATTCGCCGCAGTGCGCGCGCCGCGAAGGCCGACCTCTTCCTGCACGGTCGCTCCGCAATAGAGGATGTTCGGCAGGGTGAATTGCTCGCGGTGCAGCTCCTTCATCAGCTCGATCGCCAGCCCGACGCCATAGCGGTTATCCCATGCCTTGGCCATGATTTTCTTCGGATTGAGCAGTGGCGTGAACAGGCAGACCGGCACGATCTGAAGTCCCGGACGGATACCCGCCTTCTCGGCCTCCTCGCGGCTGTCGGCGCCGACATCGATATACATATGCTTCACGTCGACCGGCTTGTTGGCCGTCGCTTCATCCAGCAGATGCTTCGGAATCGATCCGATGACGCCAGGGATTGGCCCGTTCGGCGTAATGATCTCGACTTGCTGGGCGAGAACGACTTGTCCCCACCATCCGCCGAGCGGCTGGAACTTAATCATGCCGTTCGCCGTAATCTGGGTCGTAATGAAGCCGACCTCATCCAGATGCCCGGCCACCATGACACACGGTCCTTGCTCGTCCCCGCGTATAACCCCGAACACGCTACCAAGGGCATCGTGGACAAATTCATCCGTATATTTGGACAATTCATGCTTCACCAGGGCGCGAAGCTCCCGTTCAAAGCCGGGGGCAGACGGGAATTCAGTCAAGGTGCGGAATAAGTCTAACGTTTCTTGCTGCATGATTACGAGCTCCTTCCTTCCAGGCCTGACTAGCAGCCTGCATCGATTTCGGTGATTCTGTCTAACCCTCAGTATGGACGGGGCGGCGCTTGCTTGAAGCCGCGAACGGGAGGGCCCGCAGTGATGCCGGGTGCAGCAGTGGGCCAGTCGCGGCTAGGTTTGCTTCGATGCGATGAAGGCGTCGATCCGCGCCATCACGTCCTGGCGGAGCGCCGTCAGGCGCTGCTGGGCATCGGTGGCCGACGTGCCCTGCACGGCGAAGTACATCTTAATCTTCGGCTCCGTCCCGGAAGGACGCAGGCAGAACCAACTGCCGTCTTCCAGATGGAACTTGAGCACATTCTCCTTCGGCAGCCCATACAGGCCTTCGGCATAGTCTTCCGTGCGGGCCACGGCGGTTCCACCCGCAGAGGACGGCGCCGCTACCCGCCATTCATCCATGATGCCGCCGATGATAGCCACGCCCTCGACTCCCTTAAGCGTGCGCGTCTCCAGCGCCTCCAAATAGTAACCGTGCTGCTCGTACAGCCCTTGCAGCACTTCGTACAAGGTCTTTCCCTGCGCCTTATAGTAGGCGCCCGCCTCGCAGATCAGCATGGCGGCGATGACGGCGTCTTTGTCGCGCGCGTAATTGCCTGCGAGATAGCCGTAGCTCTCTTCATACCCGAACAGGAATGTGTGCGCGCCTGTCCGGTCGAATTCGGTCATTTTCTCACCGATATATTTGAATCCGGTCAGCGTATTGAAGACCGTCATGCCGTATGACTTGGCAATGGCCGCACCCAGCTCACTCGTCACGATGGTCTTGATGACAGCTCCGTTAGCTGGCAGCGTGCCTTGCGCCTTCATGGCGTCCAGCAAATAGTGGACCATCAGGGCGCCGGACTGGTTGCCGGTCAGGACGACGTACTCGCCCTGTGTGTTCTTCACGACTGTACCCATCCGATCCGCATCCGGATCCGTTCCCATAATAATGTCCGCATCCCATTCGTGCGCCTGCGCGATCGCGATGGAGAAAGCGTCGCGTTCCTCCGGATTCGGCGATTTGACCGTCGAGAAATTCGGATCCGGCAGCTCCTGCTCCGAGACGACGCGCACTTGCTGAAAGCCGAGGCGATCCAGCACGGCGCGCACAGGCTTGTTGCCCGTTCCGTGCAGCGGGGTGTACAGCACGCGGAATTGATCGCTTGTCTGACGAATCGTCTCCGGATTTCGGCTGACGGCAGAGACAGCCGATATATAGGCATCGTCCATAGCCGAGTCGAGCCAGACAATCAGCCCTGCCGCTTCTGCTTCCTCCCGATCCGCCCTGCGGATGTCGGCGAAGCTGTGAATGCCGCGAATCTCGGCGATGACGCGGCCAGCCGTGTCTTTCGTAATTTGCCCGCCGTCGCTGCCATAGACTTTGTAGCCGTTGTATTCCGGCGGGTTATGGCTGGCGGTAATGACGATGCCGGCGCTTGCTTGCAGATGGCGCACGGCGAAGGAGAGTTCGGGCGTCGGACGCAGCTCCGGAAAGATATAGGCCTTGATCCCGTTGCCGGCGAGGACGAGGGCGGCCTCCAGCGCGAATTCTGGGGAGAAATGGCGGGAATCATACGCGATCGCCACCGACGGAGAAGTGGAAGCGTCCTTCAAATATTGGGCCAATCCCTGAGTCGCTTTGCCGACCGTATATACGTTCATCCGGTTGCTGCCGGCGCCGATGACGCCGCGCAGACCTCCGGTGCCGAATTCCAGCTCTCTGTAGAAGCGATCGGTAATCTCCTGTTCATTGCCCGCCATTGCGGCGAGCTCTTCCTTGGTCGACGCATCGATCGACGCATCGTTCAGCCAGGCTTCATACCGCTCTTGGGCCATCGTGTTCATAGTCATTGCGTTTATATCCTCCTTCAATACCCTATATTTGTTGAAGACAATAATTCTCCACATAAGGATGTGTCTGGATGATGCGGCAGCCGCAAGGCGGTAAAGACACCGACATGCATCAAGCAGGGATGCCGCATTGATCTATTGTACTGGATTCAACCGCGTTCTGGATGTGACAAAAAAGGGACAAGCCCATAAGCCGGTCGTCGCGCAGGCAAATCGCTGCGGAGCTCATCCGGTCAGAAGCGTGCAAGTAAAGCAGCCCCAGATCCGTCTAAGGGCTAATGATACGTAGTCACTTGGGGGATATGCCGGCCCAGCTTCTTCAAGAGCGAGGTCAGCCACTCCTGCTCCTCGGCAGGGAGCACCTCCATAAGCTGGCGAGCAGCACTCTGCCGCCAATCTGTTGAATCGGGCTAGGGCCTTTATTGATGGAGGAGCTCCAGAACCGCAACCTTGGAAGGGTTCAGTTTGATAGCGCTTTATATCCTGCTGCGCGAAATCCATCAGTGACTTCGACGCCCACGACTGGAAGACGAATCATTTCAAGGACGGATCGACACTCGCCGCTCGGCCTCGTCCGAGGCTTTCCTTTTCGCTCATTTCGAATCGTACCTTTCCCTGCATAAAGGAATGTCATTCTCCACTATAGTAACAGATTCACATCGATAACGATAATATCCGTCAAATATTTCTCATCCTGATAGCCGACCATCTCTCCGACCTGGGTGATGCGGAGATGGGGGTTCAGCAGGAGCCGCTTCGCCTTCTCGATGCGAATGCCTGTCCAAGTAATCGGACAAATTAATGCCGAACTGCTGCTTGAACTTGCGGGAAATGTATTCGCGGCTGAATTAGAACCGCCGGGCCATATCCCGTAGCGACAAATCCTCGTTATCATGCTGCTCCACGTAGCGGGCGATGAGGCCCCAATGAAGCACCCGCCAAGCCGGTTAGGCCTGGCGGGTGCTTATACTGAATCAGGAGGCCGGGGCATCGGCGGTGCGGTGCGAGAATGGGCGAGCCTCTTCACGTTCCGAACTCGGGCTGGACCCGTTGACCCGAAGAAGGCGTTCCTGCTCCTCCTTTGCTTCAGCGTCTGCTATTGCTATTGATGTTGCTCTGATTGCTGTTTTCCTAGTTTTTCCCCCTGTTCCAAGACGGCTGTCTCTTCCTGGTGTTGATTATGAATTTGGACAATCTTGTGCTCTGCCTTCCCATATCGCTGCCGCGCCAAATACATTGCATAGGCGATTGGGTACGTCAATGCATTCTGGTATGCTTCCTTATCGCCAATCTTGCGGAACAGATCCCGGCTCGGCTTCGGATTGACCTCCAGCAGCCATATCTTGCCTTCCTTATCGACGGCCAGGTCGATCCCGAGCTCGAACAGGGAGCCGATCTTGTCTTCGATCACCTCGCTCAAGCGCTGCGCCAGACAGCGGCATTCCTCCTCAATGGCCTTCGCCTGCACTGGCCCGAAGTGCTTCTCCATGAACGGAAGGAACCGCAGTGCTGCACTGCCCCGTTGACCCGTCAGATTGGAATTCGGGCTGCGCGGCGTGCTGACGCGGATAGCCATTCCTGTCGTCACCCATTCGCCTTCTCCATTTTTTTGATGAAGGACGCGGGCATCGGCGGTTCTTTCGGGCAGCAGCTCTGTATCAATGCCCTGCTGAAGGACGAATGGGCCGTTGCCAATTCGCTGCGACCGGGTCCAATGCACGAGCCAGCGAATGACCTGGCCCCGATGGTGGAGCCGGACATTGCGCAGCCCGAAGCTTCGTTTCCGTCCCCATACTTCATACCTGCCCGGCTTCGCCTGGATGCGGACGACGCCCATCCCGCCGGTTCCATTGCCCGGCTTCGCATAGATAAGCGGGTAGTGGGCCAGCATGCTTCTCAGATTCCGTTCGGAATAAGGCAATGTCTTCGGAAGCCAGCGGGCGGTTCTTTCATCCGCGGAGAACATTTCTAACGCTTTGGACTTGAGCACGAATTTATCGTTGGCATAGGGGAAAAGCGAACGGTTCCGCATGATGCGGCAGGCGGTGTTCCAATTGCTGCGTCTCCGATCGATGACGATGTCGGGCCAAGGCTCCATCGCGGCGGTCCAGCCGGAACGGGTGAACTTGAACCCGCGAATCTGCTTTTGACGGAAGCGGATGTCTGATTCATTGAATACGTACACATTGGCCCCCAGCTTCCTGCCGATCTCCACCCATTGGCGGAATACGAAGGATTCCATGAACCGGGTGCCCTTGCGATATGTGAAAATTCCAATGACCGGATGTCTTTGCTTCATCTGGTATCACCTCCTTGACCAAGAAAGTGGCGGCCGGGATTGTGACTGCGGTTCAATGCGGCAATACTGATTCCGTTGCAGGTACCGCCTATGGGCGGGCTGTCCAAATGGATTGCATGGCGGCTCCTTCCGTATGCGATCGTACTATAGCATATCGACGGAACCGGAGAAGTGTGACTGTCTATTTAGGGAAAGCGGTAATCTCTTACGATTCGAAATCGCTGATAGAATGCGATATAATAGACTCTCAATCTAGCAGCAAGCTGCGAGTCAAGATGGAGAGAGGGGATACTCGAATGAACCAGAACCGTATGGCAGTCCGGTGTCTAAGCGCAACATTGGGTGTAGCCCTTTTGCTTAGCGGTTGCCAGACATCGAGCAGCAGTCAGGGAGGAACGCCGCAATCTGGCCAGACTGAGGTTGATCCAGCCCTGACGCCATCTCCCGATCCTGATAATTCAGCGGATCACGGGATCGGTACGGGTAACGAAGGAGCCGTCGACACCATTGCACGGATGAAGTCGGAATTCGCCTTGGCGAATACGGTACAGGAAGTAGACGGACGAGCCGTCGTAACGAATGAAGAATCAATTATGGTTGTCGTAAATAAGCAGCGATATTTGCCCGATGGGTATGAGCCACCAGATTTGGTAGAGCCTAATGTCAAGTTCTCGTTCGATGAGCCGCATGAGAAGCGTCATATGCGTAAGGAAGCGGCCGAAGCGCTGGAAGCGCTGTTCGCCGGAGCGGAGCAGGATGGCATCACGCTGAACGCCGTCTCGGGCTACCGCTCGTACCAGCGTCAGCAATCGCTGTTCAATCATTATGTCGAGACACAAGGAAAAGAGTACGCTTCCCGCGTCAGTGCCGTCCCGGGGACGAGCGAACACCAGACTGGGTTGGCGATTGACGTATCCAGTCCAAGCGTAGGCAATGTGTTGGAAGAGGTATTCGGCGATTCGGAAGAAGGAAAATGGCTTGCGGAGCACGCTCATGAATATGGCTTCATCATCCGCTATCCGAAGGATGGCGAATCGATTACCGGCTATGTATACGAGCCATGGCATATTCGCTATGTCGGGAAGGAAGCCGCCGAAGCGATATATAGTGAAGGACCGACATTGGAGCAATTTTTGCAATAGCACTTATTGCGATTCGAAACCGAAGTGCAACCTTTAGAAAAAAACCGGTTCTTCTGATTCTCGAATCCCGAATGGTAGAACCGGAGGAAGCTTCCCTTCCCCGGTTCTCTATGCGTGCGGATTACCCTTTGGCGTACGGCTGCTCATCGCGCCGCTCATCCGCCAGCGATTCGATGCTGTGGCTGCGGCGTTCGTTTTTCGCCTTCAGTTGCGCTTGCTCGCCTTCGCTTATTTCGTCTGCATGCTCCGACAAATACTGCTCGCTCTCCCGCAGGTTCTCTACGGTATTGTCGATTGCATTCTGAATATGCGCTGCATTGTCCGCGCGGTTATCCGGCTTTGGCATATGCAAGGCCTCCTTTACCTTCCCGAGTATGGTGGACGCGGCGCGACAAGGTAGACGGCCCTGAAGGTCTGTCTGACCATGCCGCTTTCGCGGCGTCATTTGATAAGGTGCATCAGCCGCCCGCTTTTTATGCTGGATGGCCGATGCCTTAGAGGAGTACAATGCTGCCAAAGCTTCCGGACTCCGAAGCGGGAGAATAGGAACGCATGATTCACGCATTCTATGGCGCTGACGCAATGTCGCGCAGAGACAGACCCTTCTCAATTCCTTTGTGCCAGTCTTCGTGATTGTAAGACAATATCTCTTTTCGCAAATCAAGCATTTTCCGATCCAGCTCATCTACGGCTCGGGCGGCTTCCGTCAATTCCTTTATGACATGAGAAGGTACCTGCTGCTCGAATTTATAATAAATGATGTGCTCTAGGCTTGCCCAGAAATCCATGGCCAGCGTCCGCAACTGTATCTCTACAAATATCCACCGCGTATCCTCGAACAGGACAAGCGGTACCTGAACAATAATATGAAGGCTTTGATAGCCGTTCGCCTTCGGATTGGCGATATAGTCCTTGATTTCCGTAATGCGGATATCGTCCCGGGTCTTCAAATGATCGAGTATCAGGTAGATGTCTTTGACGAATGCGCATACGATCCGCATTCCAGCCACGTCATAGATCTTATTCACAATCCAATCGAGGGTGAGCGGAAGGCCTTTGCGCTGCAGCTTATTGAAAATGCTGCCTGGTTCCTTGAGACGTGTCTTAATATGCTCGATAGGCTCATAGCCGTTGCGAAGTTTCCACTCCGTTTGGATGACCTTGATCTTGGTCTCCAACTCTTCCAAAGCCAATTGATACAATGTCGGCAGCTGCTTCACTTCTTCGTACTGCTCCATAATGATATCGGTCTGTGACATACGAATCTCCTCGTGTAATTGCGTAGTATGCAAGAGACATCGGCAAATGGATTACCGGATATGCCCGTATGCTTCTTCTATTGTAACGGATTCGAGAGCAGGATATCAAAGCACGCCCATCTGGCAATCATTGCTCATCTGCTTCGGAGTGGAGCTGCGGAGGCCGCAGGCTTGCGGGGGTACTCGATTTGTGAAGCAGTTGTTGTACATGTTCTGTGTTAGATGCGCATACGTTGAACAAGAGGCTTGATTCTGGAACAGGCTCGGTATGACAACGAATGGCATGCCCGCTATGGAAGAAACGGAGGGAGCATTCCTCCGATTGTGTGAAGGGTCTGTTTCGGCCTGTGCCGTCTTGTGTATAGGGTTAAGGGGCCATGTTCAACGGCGGGCATGGAAAGGGGAGGGATTGCTTATGAATCGAATATTGCAAAAGTTAAAGGAAGGCGCCGCCAAAGCATCGGAGAAGGCGAAAAATGTCATTGAAATCAATCGTCTGCAATCACAGATTGCGGCCCAGCGCAAAGAGATCGAGCAGAATGTGTATCTCATCGGCGAATGGGTATATGATGCCTATAAAAAGAAGGATTTGACGCTAGCGGAAGATGAGATTATGGCACTTGGAGACGCCAACCTGGTGCTGGAAGGAGAGATCAAGCGACTGGAATGGAAGGTGAGCGAGCTGCACCATGAGAAGAGGTGCGAATGCGGAGAAGTGGCGCCGCTAACGTCTAATTACTGCGCTGCCTGTGGCCGTAAGCTGCCGGAGGATCCGGAGGAGCTGTTCGCAGAGGACCAGGCATGGGGTGAGGAAGAAGTGGAGACGAGCGTCTATACGCAGTCTCCGTCCGCAGTCTCCGAATCGGCCCCCGCCACGGAAGACGACAGCCAGTGGCAGACTCCGCAGCCGGAGGAAGGTGAGGAGCGCGAGGCGGACGTTCGTTACACGTACCATCCGGACCGCTTCTCATCTCACCTGAAAAGGCAGAAGGAAGAATTCTCCGGCCCGCCGCATGAGTCCAGCCGATCCGGTCGGCCGACCGTCAGCGGCAGGCCGGTTGCGAAGAAGCCGGAGGAGCCTTCCGTTCGCCGTTGCCCGAATTGCAACTCCGCCGCAGAGCCGGAGGCCAAGTGGTGCGAGCGCTGCGGCACGCCATTTATATAAGCGTAGGCGGTCGCGGGATGGCTTGAAGAGAACCTGAGGGTTCTCTTTTTTATATGGCGTGTCCACAAATAGCGACAGTATTCGATGAAAATAACTCCGGTTTGAGTTACAATAACAACAGGGAACGCCAGGTGAACAGCCTTGGTATCTGACAGATGTATTCGTAGAGTGGGAGGCTGGCTTGATGGAAGGACTCGTATCGCATTTACGAGCGCTCGGGTTCACGGAAATGGACGCAAAGATTGTCATAAGTTTGTCTGAGCAGGGGGCGATGACCGGATATGAAATCGCCAAAAAGCTGGGGGTATCCCGTTCCAACGTCTATGCCGCACTGCAGCGCCTCGTCGATCAAGGCGTTATCCTTCACCGTAAAGGCGATCCGTCGCATTATGCGGTCCTGTCGGCGAAGGAACTGACGAAGCTGCTGGCGACCCGTCTGGAGACGTCGCTGCGCTATGTGGAGAAGCATATGCCTGCGGCGGAAGCGGATGGCAGCTCCTTCTACAGCGTCGAAGGGGAGCGGGCCGTATCGGATACGATCAAGCGCACGTTGCATGAGGCGGAGCGGGAGATTATCGTCGATGTATGGCCCGATGAAGCGGCCGAACTGCAGGAGGAACTGCTGCTGGCGGAAGCGCGGGGAGTGAAGGTGCTGTGGTCGATCGCCGGGCATGAAGGCCAGACGACCGAACGGATCTGGCCGATGTCAGGGACGGTTGAGAGTAAGTCGCGGCATTTCGCCTTTGTCATCGATCGGCGGGAGACGCTGATTGGCGCGCGGGGTAGCGGCCACGCGACCAAAGCGCTATTGACGGAGCACCCTGCCGTGACGCGCCTCGTCCTGAGCCATTTCTTGCAAGAGGCGGTACTGTACGAACTGGAGCGGGAGATGGACCTTGACGGACAACGACGCTTCGGCGAGCGTATTGAGGAGATTATGGCCAAATATTTTGACTAATAGCATAGAGGAGGAAGTCAGATGGAATGCATTGTTCATTTTGAAGCCGTACACCGTGGAGAGGGAGAGATTGCGAAGCTGCGCGGGCTGGTCATGACGGAAGAAGGGAAGAAGCCGACGCCGCCGGAATTGGAGGAGATGTTCCGGATGATGGGATATAACGTGCGCTGTACGGATGAAGGCAGTCTGATTTTTGTTCCTGTTACAAGCGAGGGCGATATTGAAGAGATTCGCGTCAAGAAGCTGAATATCGGGGAGGAGTCCTACAGCCCGGACATGAAGTTGCACGCCATTGCCGAACAATTGATGAGCAAGCCGAACCGGCCGATGTAACGGAGCGGGAACGGACTTGACTTGACTTGAGATGCGTTCAAATGAAGAGACGCAAGGCCTTCTTCCCGGACATGCAGTGATACGCATGCAGAGAAGAAGGCCTTGCTTCATTCGGCCGGCTAGGCGCGTGCGCCAGACTCGTCCAGCATGGATGTGCAATAAGCGCAGCGTACGGCCTCCTTCGGAATCTCCGAGAAGCAGTATGGGCATTCCTTCGTTGCCGGTTCCACTGGCGCTTCTTCTGCTTTCTTCCGGCGGTGCAGCATATTCGTACCCTTCACGATGAGGAATACGCAGAGGGCGACAATCAGGAAATCGATAACGACATTAATGAATTGGCCGTAGGCAATGACGGCAGCCCCGGCTTCTTGCGCTTGAGCAAGCGACATGGAAGAGACGGGTTGTCCATTCACAACCTGATCTGGGGCAAGCGGAATGAATAGATCTTTGAAGTTCACGCCGCCCAGCAGCTTGCCGATCGGCGGCATGACGAGATCGTTAACGACAGAGGTGACAATTTTATTGAAGGCGCCTCCGATGATCACCCCGACGGCGAGATCGATAACGTTGCCCCGAACGGCGAATTGCTTGAACTCTTCAAAAAAAGAGCTTACTTTTGATTTGGCCATCTGATATCATTTCCTTTCCTAATATTCGTGCCGAAGGCAAAAGACTACTATCTGCATACTCGCAGTAACCGCAGGAACTGCGGGGATAGCTTGGTGGTACATCATGTACTCATTCTGCTCAGTAGAGCGGACTACCAAGAATCTCGTGGCTTTAGCCATGAGAGGTTCAAGATTCTCTTATCATAGCAAAACAGCGGTGGTTTGCGTGAACTTTTTGCAAGGAAGTTCCTGGTAATGGGCAGGAAAAATAAGGGATTTGTCGAATAGATCGAATAGGCCATCGAATTCGAATGGATCGTGATCTTAATAAGAAGTCCAGGGAGGCTGCTGCCGCATGTCCATGTTCAATCGTTTCTTGGCAAGCGCTATGTATGGAGGAAGCCAGATTGATACCTTGCTGGAGCGGGGACGCTATGCACCGGGCGAGCAGATGCGCGGCATCGTGAAGCTTCGCGGCGGCCCCTTGTCCCGAAGGATCGAAGCGATTCACCTGATTTTGCAGACCGATTATGCGGAGCCGTACCTTCCGGGCGACATGTCAAGGACCTGTACGCTGATGTGTTATCCCGTCTGTTCCTATGTGAGCGTGGAGCCGATGGAAACGAAGGACCTTCCTTTCCGTATCCAGCTTCCGGCCCATTTGCCCTTGACTATCGGAGAAACGTCCGTCTGGCTGCAGACGGCGATGGAGACCGGGGAAGTGAGGGAGCCTTCGGATGAGGATCGGATTGAAGTGATTCCGAGCGTGGAGCAGAGCATCGTCATTGATGCGGTGAACCGGCTGGGCTTCCGGCTGCGAAGCGTTCATTGTCTTCCTTGGAGTGAAAGCGGTTTCTCTTCATTTGTGCAGCCTTTTGAATTTGTCGCCGCCTCTTCCTTTCGAGAATTGATCGCTGGTCTTCGGCTCATATTTCGGCGAGGGACGGAAGGGATGGAGCTATATGTTTTTACAGAGCTGGCATGGGAAGAAATAAGGCTCAATCGGTTGACCGCTTTTCTCGAAGCCGACCATAGAATAAAGCATTACAATCTGTCGGATATGGAATGGCGGCTTCTCGGAGCGGAAAAATTGGCAGAGGAACTGGCCGAATGGATACGGGCACAATATGGTTATGCAACCTGAACAGATGACGAGGGGCCGAGGCCCCGGCATCTTCAACCTTATTTATCGCCCCGATCGGTATGCTTGCGCGGATGCGTCTGCTTTGGCGGTTCTTCTTCCGCTTTTGGTACAAGTCGGGGATCGGTTCGGCCTTCATGGTGATTGTCGAACATGAACTCCTTCAGTTCCCACTCGGACGAGCCCAATTGTGGATCTGAGGGAAAGTGCTGGCCGCGGTGAAGCACTTCTTCCCGTCCCCATTCATTCGCATATATGCCATCCACCTCGACCCGATCGCGGGACATGGGATTCATCTTATATTGATTATGCTCCTGTTCTTTTGTCATCGGTTCGTAACCTCCTTTTCTTCAGCATCCGTCTGCCACGAAGGCAGCGCCGTCGCGCAGGCTCTCTATTATAGATGCCCCCAGTCAAGGAATTATATCCGGATCCGGCATGTTGTCCGGCTGGCATGGGCCCGGATGCTACCTTTCCGCGAACCAGCGGGACGGGAATAGCATATAAATAATGGAAATTACTGCGAACAAGCTGGCGCTAATCCAGATGACCGTGTCGGTGGATGTCGCGTTCGCGATGATACCCCCGATAACGGGACCGAGCAGCACGCCGATCCCTTCCACGGTGGAGAGCAGGCTCCAGCCTAGACCTTTATTCCCCGGCGGGATATACAGTGCCAGCAGCGCGTTCCAGGCCGGCAGCACTGCGGAATAGGATATTCCAAGCAGCACGGCTAATCCGTAAGCGAAGATGACCGATGGATACAGGGACAGCGAGGCGAGCGCCAGGCCGAAGATGCCGAAGCCGATAATAAGGAACGGCTTGCGGCCGACGCGGTCCGACCATTTGCCCATCGGGACAAGCCCGAGCACGGTGAAGCCGCCACCAAGCACGAGCAGCACCGAATACTGCTGGCTCGAGAAGGAGAGCACCTCTGCGGCGAAGGTCGGCAGAATCGGGACGAGCATGCTCGCGCCCAGCGTCTGCAGGATCATGCCCGGGAGAAGCGGCTTCATCACCCTCACCTTCACCAGCAGGGCATCCCACTGCTGTCTGAACGGAACGGGAGCCTCAGCGGCCAATTGCTGTCTGCCGCCCCTAATGAAGAAGCTGAGCACCCACGCGATACCTGATAACGCGAACAGGAGCAGAAAGGCGGCCTGCGGATGCTTATCCACAATCAGGTTGAGCAAGACCGGACCCGCCCCCATCCCAACAAGCCAGATCATATAGAGGAAGCCCATTTGGGCGGCCCGGTTCTCCTCCTTCACCTTGGTCAGGCACACGATCCATACCGGTGAGATGCCGACGCCATACAGGGCAGCTGCCGCGATGAATAGCCAGTTACTTGACCCGTAATAGAACAAGCTGATGCCCGCGAACGATATCAATAGCCCGGCATTGATGATGAGCCGGGAGGAGAAGCGGTCAAGCAAATATCCAATCCCCATTTTCAAAATGGTATCCGTTACATAGTGAGCCGTAATGGCGGTTCCAATCATGGCCAGGCTGATATGCAATGTATTTTTTCCATAAATTGGAATAAATGAAATTAGGACCGCCCCCCGAACGAACTCCACAACAAATAAAATAATAGTCAACAACGCGATGTTTGTGCCTAATCCAAGTCCCCGTAATCCCTTCAAGCAATAAACGCCCCTTTCCTAATATCCCATTATAGCGTGTTCGCCTACCGCTTGCCAGCCAATGGCAAAGGGTTGACCAGAGCCATGCTTCAGAGCCTCTCCCCGAAGGAACCGGGAGTCATTTCAAGGCGAAATAGCGGTTCACTGCTAGGGTGCCCGATTTATTTCTTGGCGAACAATCGTGGTGTGTTTTTGCTGCGCATTCGAATATGTTATAATATAGAAAGGTTGCGAAGTTCCAGAAAGAGAAGCGATACGTCCAGGCTGTACTCCATTGTGGAGCATGTTCTACAACGCTTTTGGGAGGGAATTTTCATGGCAACGAAAGGTCACAACGAAGTGAAAGAAAGTTTGTTGGAGATGACTCGCATTTTCCGTCCGAAGAATCCGCGGAAGTTTGTGAGGGAGTATATCCGGAAGTATCGAATTATGGGAGGCTATGAAGACGAACTGACTCATCTTGTAGAGCTTGAGCTTGGCAAGATCGACACCAGCGTATCGTAATTCACGCGGTCATGGCAGAGACGCAGGCAGATGGATGTATATCGGCCGCGTGCAGGACGTGCGGAAATCAGGATAACGGCGTCATTTCTTAGATATTAATGAAGCGCTCCGGGCAGGTCGGAGCGCTTTTTTTGCGTCCTACGGCGCGGCCCTTACTGCATATAACGGCACAGATCTTCCCGGATAATGTCCTGCACCGTCCCGGATACGCTCTTCAACGCGTGAATCGATACCGAATTGAACAACTCCTTATTGGCACTCGTGTATACTTTGGCAATACTCGGGTCATGGCGCCAAATGGCCACGTCCACCGAATGCAGGAATTCATCGGACAGATCGTCCATCCGCTCCAGTGTGCGCATCGAAACGGGTATGAGTATGCAAAAAAGCATCGCCGTCAATGTTTGAGAATCGGAAAATGTAACAGCCGCTACTAGTTTTCGATACATTTCGATTGGAGTGAGTTTATTTTATAACGATTACATTAGTTGATATAACGGGCCAAAATAAATTTTTTTGTGAACTACTCTCGTAACATTGACAAATAAAATTATGGTAATTATATTTAAATGAGTGATTGTATTCATTGACAGAAATGCGACATCCGTGATATTGCTTGTGATTCCAAGGACCGCTTGGATAGCCTTGGGTAAGCGTAAGCCATGCATGCTGCCGCTATCTGACACGGTCAAAGCCTTTCTTCCGTAGCGACTTGAAGCGTGTCGAGAGGCTTGAAATTCCACAGCTAGATTATAATATATATATATATATATTCATACATATGAATATATACTGATACTTTCAGACAGAAGGGCAAGTGAAGGGTTATGAGCTGCGGTAATCAGCGAAAACGTACAAAGTGGGGTTGATCAATGATGAAACGGTGGCGTGCAGTGAAGCGACTCCTTCCTCTGTTAGCTGGGCTCGTCTTGCTGCTCAGCGCTTGTGGTCGCGCGGATTTGTCCGCTCTTAATCCACAGGGTCCGATAGCAGAGGGTCAGTTCGGTCTGATGAAGATTGCGATTACGATTATGGCGCTCGTAGTCGTTGTCGTATTCGCGCTTTCCATTTATGTCGTCATCCGATTCCGCAGACGGCCGGGTGACCATTCGATTCCGAAGCAAGTAGAAGGCAATCACAAGATGGAGGTTATTTGGACGGTTATTCCGATTCTCCTCTTGATTATTCTGGCAGTCCCGACCGTGAAGTACGTGTTTGCTTTCGCTGAAGATTACAGCCAAGATCCCGATGCAATCAAGGTGAAGGTGACTGCACACCAATTCTGGTGGGAATTTGAATACCCTGAACTGGGCGTACATACCGCACAGGATCTCGTCATCCCGATAGGGAAAAATGTGGCGGTCGAGTCGCGGACGGCTGACGTTCTTCACTCGTTCTGGGTGCCTGCTCTTGCAGGAAAGGTGGACACCAACCCGTCGAGCAACATAAATAAAATGTACTTCAGCGCGAATAAAGTTGGGGTATACCGGGGCAAGTGCGCGGAGTTGTGCGGACAGTCCCACGCCTTGATGGAATTCAAGGTCAGATCGGTAAGCGAAGAGACATTTTACGCTTGGGTTAATGAGATGAAGGCAGAGCCGAAGCCGTTCGAAGGCGATAGGCAAGTCGCCGAGAGCTTCAAGCAGAACTGCCTGACCTGCCATGCTATCGATAATGCGCCTTCCCTCGGCCCGAACTTGAAGGGCACGGGAAGCCGTGAAGCTGTCGCCGGCATTTTGCTCAACCGGGATACGATTGATGAGCCGCTTGAGCAGCAAGTAGTTGAAGATCATTTGCGCCAGTGGATACTGAATCCGCAGAAGGTGAAGCCAGGGAATACGATGCCTAAATACGAGGGTGTATTGTCATTGAAAGAGCTGGACGGCATTGTAAAATATCTGGCGGAATACAAACTTGATTCTCTGAAAGAGATCAATAAGTAATAGAAATGTATCTTCTAGGGGGGGAACGACCTTGGCTCACACGGGGAAGCGTCATCGCGGCTTAATGGATTGGCTGACGACGGTCGACCATAAGAAGATAGGTATTCTTTACCTTATTGCCGGAGGCTTTTTCTTCGGTATCGGCGGAATTGAGGCCATCTTGATACGTATACAATTGATTGAACCGAATTTCGATTTCGTGGATGCGCAATTATTCAATGAATTGATTACGATGCATGGGACGACCATGATTTTCCTGGGTGCCATGCCACTGATATTTGCCCTAATGAATGCGATTGTGCCGCTGCAGATTGGGGCACGAGACGTTGCGTTCCCCTTTCTGAACGCGCTCGGCTTCTGGACGTTCTTCTTCGGAGGACTGCTTCTGAACCTGAGCTGGCTCCTGGGGGGCGGTGTGCCTGATGCAGGCTGGACTTCCTACGTGCCGTTGTCCAGTACCGAATACAGCTCTCACCACGGGGTAGATTTCTATGTTCTCGGGCTGCAGATTTCCGGTCTCGGAACGCTGATCGGCGGAATTAACTTCCTGGCTACGATTATTAACATGCGTGCGCCGGGCATGTCATTCATGCGGATGCCGATGTTCACTTGGACGGTGTTTATTACATCCGCGCTCATTTTGTTCGCTTTCCCTGCCGTTACCGTAGGTCTCGTATTGCTCATGTTCGACCGCCTCTTCGGAGGGAACTTCTTCGATACGCCGAATGGCGGCAACGTTATTCTGTGGCAGCATATCTTCTGGATATTCGGTCATCCGGAAGTATACATTCTGATTTTGCCGGCGTTTGGGATTATTTCCGATGTCGTTAGCACATTCTCTCGCAAGCGTCTGTTCGGTTACAGCTCCATGGTCTTCGCTACCGTGCTCATTGGATTCTTGGGCTTCATGGTCTGGGCGCACCATATGTTCACCGTAGGTCTCGGACCCGTCGCGAATGCGCTCTTCTCGGTAGCGACGATGCTGATTGCCGTTCCGACAGGGATCAAAATATTTAACTGGGTATTTACGCTGTGGGGCGGTTCGATTACGTTCACTACCGCCAACCTGTTCGCCATCGGCTTCATCCCTACGTTCGTAATGGGCGGGGTAACCGGGGTCATGCTCGCCGCAGCGCCGGCCGACTTCCAGTTCCATGATACCTATTTCGTAGTGGCTCACTTCCACTACACAATTGTAGGGGGACTTATTCTTGGCCTGTTCGCCGGCTTCCATTACTGGTGGCCGAAGATGTTCGGGCGGATGCTGAACGAGAACATCGGTAAAGCTGCGTTCTGGATGTTCTGGATTGGCTTCCAACTGACGTTCTTTATCCAGCATTTCCTCGGCTTAATCGGGATGCAGCGTCGTGTCTTTACGTATTTGCCGAACCAAGGCTTCGATACGATGAACCTCGTTAGTACGGTCGGGGCGCTGATGATGGGCGTTGGGGTATTGCTCTTTCTGGCTAATATTGTTGTCTCGCACTGCCAGAAGCAGGTTCTGGGCAACGACCCTTGGGAAGATGGACGTACGCTAGAGTGGACGATTCCATCACCGCCGCCGGAGTATAACTTCAAGCAGACGCCGCTTGTACGCGGCTATGACGCTTGGTGGAAAGAAAAGATGGATGGCCATAGGGAGATGACGCCGGCCGAACCGGTAGGCTCTATCCATATGCCTTCGCCTTCGATCTTGCCGTTCATGATGTCCGTCGGCCTGTTCATCGCCGGCTTCGGATTCATGTTCGCCAAGGACGATTATAAAAATACAGCATTAAACTTCTTGTTCAACAACCATCTTGTTGCGGCTTTCGGATTGGTGATTACTTTTGCCTGCATGGTCATTCGTTCCATCAGAGACGATCACGGCTATCATATTGAACCGGAAGAGTTGGAGCAGAAGGGGGTAAAAGCATGAGCGCACCTGTGCACCACGCTAACGGCCAATGGCCTCACGAACCGGAAAAGGCGACGTTAGACGGCCGCAATAAAGTGATTGGCTTTTGGCTTTTCCTTGGCGGCGAAGCGGTGTTGTTCGGCACGTTGTTCGCGACGTTCCTCGCACTCCGCGATCAGGTTGGGGACGGACCGGCTGCCAGCGAGCTATTCCAGCTCCCGATGATTGCGGCCGCGACGGCTATCCTGCTGGTGAGTTCCTTGACAAGCGTATTCGCGGTTCAAGCGCTGCACCGCAACGACATCAAGTCTTTAATTATGTGGCTGATCGTTACCGTTGTTCTTGGCTTCTGCTTCTTGGGATTGGAAATTTACGAGTTCGTTGCGTACGTCCATGAAGGTCATACATTCACGACCAGCGCCTTCAGTACGTCGTTCTATACGCTGGTCGGATTCCACGGAGCACACGTTGCCTTCGGCGTCGTCTGGATCTCCATCCTGATCGGCCAGCTCTTCAAGAAAGGACTGAACCTGGTTACGGCGCCTAAAGTCTACGTATCGGCTATCTACTGGCACTTCATCGACGTCGTATGGGTATTCATTTTTACGGTTGTTTACTTGATGGGAAAGGTGGGGTAAGCGATGGCAGGCCAAAACGTGGCATCCAACTCGTCGAATCGCCGTCATAAGCATGAAGGAAAGCAAAAGCATATCATTGCTTTTATCTTCTCCCTCGTTCTAACGCTTATCGCCTTTGTCATGGTAGCTTCTGCCGGTGTCGTGAACAAAACCTTCACCTACATTCTGCTTCTTGTCATGGCTGTGCAGCAGGTCATCATTCAAATGGCCTACTGGATGCATATGAAGGACAAAGGCCATATGCTGCCGATTGTCTTTATGATAGGCGGAGCTTTCATCGCATTCCTGGCGATTATTATGGCCGTATATTGGGTCTGGTGGTAAGGAGAAACGGATATTTAGAAAGAGGGGACGCACAGGCGTCGCCTCTTTTTCCGTAATAGAGCAGAATGTGGCGAAATGATGGCATCCGCAAGAGAAGGGGATGAACGAAATTGTTGGAATTAACGAAATATTTTAGCCCGTATGATGTATGGAGTCCGTTGTTTTTTGTCTCTTCGGTGCTTGTTATCATTCTCTATCTGGGAATTACGGGCCCGTATATACGAGTATTCTCCCAGACTGACCCTGTTCCCGTATCCAAAAAGCTGATGTTCATCGGCGGCGTGCTACTGCTATATCTGGCCCAAGGAGGTCCGATTAACTTAATGAGCCATATCATGCTGACGTTCCATATGCTGATGATGGCTCTGACGTACATTATTGTGCCGCCTTTGATCTTATTGGGCATCCCTTCGTGGCTATGGAGCTACCTGCTGGATCGCAAGCCGCTGCGGTGGTTGAAAGGATTGATGCACCCGATACTGATGGCCGTGCTGTTCAATGCCTTGTTCTCGTTCTACCATGTGCCGGCGGTTCATGACTATGTGATGACCCATTATGAGATTCATATTGTGTATGACATTGTACTGTTCGTTGCAGCCATGATGATGTGGTGGACGATTGTCGTGCCGTTCCCCAAGTGGGTTATACTGGCAGACGTCAAAAAGATGGGCTACATTTTCTTGAACGGCGTCCTTATTACGCCGGCATGTGCGCTTATTATTTTTGCAGACGAGCCATTATACTCGACTTATGTGGACAAGGAAACGTGGATTCAAGCGATGGGCTACTGTCTCACCGGTGATCCGAGCAAGCTGCTGGCCGCTTTTGACGGCCCTGAATTCTTCAACTGGTTCTCGCCGGTGGAGGATCAGCAACTGGGAGGCATTGTGATGAAGCTGCTGCAGGAAGTCATGTATGGTTGTATTCTGTACTATATATTCATTCACTGGTACCGCAGAGAAAGCAAAGAGGATGACGATATTGTGGGCACTCTTCCAGAAGAAGGGCAGTTCCATTCATAGAATTCGTGTATAATAAAAGGCAAGTCTGAGTTGAGGTAGAGGAGGCATACCATTCGTGGATTTTTATTATCTCATGCCTACGGTAAGCACGACATTTATCGTCATTAGTGCGATTCTGGTCGCGATCGGCTGGGCGCTTATCATCAAGGGCAAGCGCGAGGCGCACGAGAAGACGATGATCGCGGCAGCCGTAGCCGCCCTTCTGTTCTTTATCATTTACGTGTCACGGACCGTATTTGTCGGCAACACATCCTGGGGCGGCCCTGAAGGATTGAAGACGATCTATCTCATTTTCCTGCTGTTCCATATTGTGCTCGCTACCGTGGCAGCGGTATTCGGCATGACGACATTGGTAACCGGATTCCGATCCAAGTTCAAGATTCATCGAAAAATCGGAAAAATAACCTCGATCATCTGGTTCATTACTGCCATCACCGGCGTTGTCGTATATACGCTTCTTTATATACTGTACCCAGGCGGCCACACGAAGCCGGTCATCGAAGCCATCTTCGGCTAGGTACGCAATTAAGCCCTTATGCTTGCTTCCGTTAGAAAAGCAGGCAGGGGGCGTTTTCTTATTGCAGCTTCAATGACTGTCAAGCAATCTGGGCGGAGCGGGACGATGCGTTCCTGAAAGAGAACGGCATTATTCCGCGGCAGACGGCCGACATCGAATGGGATGATATTCCGACGTATGGAATCAAATTGAATCAGGAGGTTCGAAGTGAATGAAGCCATTAGAGTTGAAGCAAGTCGTGAAGCAGTATGCGGACAAGATAGCCGTCAGCGGCCTGAGTCTGGACGTGGAAGAGGGGGAAATTTACGGTCTGCTCGGGGCGAACGGTGCAGGGAAGACGACGACGATGCGTATGGTGCTCGGTCTCATTTACCCGGATGGAGGGGAAATTCGTTATAACGGCCGGCCGTTCCATACCGAACTGCAGCGCACGCTCGGGTACTTGCCGGAAGAGCGGGGCATGTACCCGAAGATTCGGGTAAGCGATCAGGTGACCTACTTAGCGCAGTTGCGCGGGATGCCGCGCAAGGAAGCGGACCGGAATCTCAAATATTGGCTGGAGCGCTTTAATGTGCCGGAGAACTACAATAAGAAGATTGAAGAGCTGTCCAAAGGGAATCAGCAAAAAATCGGGTTCATCGCAGCCATTGTGCATAAGCCGAAGCTGCTCATTCTGGATGAGGCGTTCAGCGGGCTGGATCCGGTGAATGTCGAGTTGCTGAAGGAGACCGTCAAGGAGCTTCGCGACCAAGGCACGAGCATTCTGTTCTCGACCCACCGGATGGAGCATGTCGAGGAGTTGTGCCGCAAGGTGACGATTTTGCAGAAGGGCACTGCGGTCGTCCAAGGCTCGCTGCGGGAGTTGAAGTCCCGATACCCACGGGAGCAGGTGCTGCTTCGCGCCGCCGGGGAAATGGAAGGGCTGGCCTCGATTCCGGGGGTAGCCGACGTGAACCGGACGGAGGAAGGATACCGGATTCGGATCAGCGACGAGGCTGCGGCGCAGAAGATTTTGGAGAAGGCACTCGCCCAAGGTCCAATTCAGCGCTTCGAAGTGAAGGAGCCGACCTTGAACGAAATTTTCATCAAGGCGGTAGGAGGTGATTTGAATGAATAAAGTATGGACGGTGATCGGATTTACGCTGCGGACCAAGATAATGAACAAATCGTTTATTATTTCGACGCTGACTCTCGCCCTGCTGATCAGCATAGGGGCCAACGTCCCGTACTTCATATCTTTGTTCTCGAATAACGAGCCGACTACGATCGGCGTTGTCTCCGGGCCGCATCCGGACATTGCCAAGTCGCTCACCGATCATTATGCCAAGCAGGAGAAGCCGGACTTCCGCTTCGTTCCGTATATGGATGCGACGGAGGAGCAGGTGAAGAAGGATGTGCAGGCGGACAAGATCGAAGGGTATATTACATTCGAAGAAAAGGCAAAGGGAGAATTTCCGCTTGTCGTCTATTCCGGGAAAGACGCGCTCGGCATGGAGAAGGAATCGAAGCTGACAGGCACGCTCGCGCTGATTAAGACGGAGTGGCTGGTCAAGGATTCGTTGACTCCGGAGCAGATCGCCCAATTGAACGAGCCGGTTCAAGTCGAGAACAAGGCGATCCTGAAGGATGGCGGCCATGCCGCCGAAGAGAAGAGTCCCGCCAAGGAGGGGGGATCGGTCTTGGTCGTCACCGTGCTCATCATCTTGTTGTTTATGACGAATACGATGACAGGGAATATGATCGCGTCCGAAGTTACACAGGAGAAAAGCTCGCGCATTATGGAGATTCTCATTACAAGCGTCTCACCGCTCGCCCAGATGTTCGGGAAGATTATCGGGATGTTTATCCTCGGATTAATGCAGATTGGACTTTTTATCATCGTCATGATCGGGAACTTAATGCTGCCGCATAATAGCGCGCCGCTGAAGGACATGAACTTGGATATGTCGATGATCATTGATTGGGGGGTCGTAGGCGGCGGCTTGTTGCTCTTCGTGCTGGGCTACTTCCTGTACGCGACCCTGTACGCGGCCGTTGGCTCGATCGTTAGCCGGACGGAGGATCTCGGCCAGGCGATTATGCCGATTACGATGCTGACGATGGCGGCTTTCTATATTGCGATCTTCAGCGTCTCAACGCCGAATTCGCTGCTGGTGAAGATTACTTCGTTCATTCCCTTCTTCACGCCGACATCTATGCTGCTGCGCCTGGGCGTAGGCGAGGTGGCCTGGTGGGAATTCGGGACTTCGCTTGTTATCCTGCTCGTCTCGGTCTTCGTGTTCGGCTGGCTGGCGGCGAAGATTTACCGTACCGGCGTCCTGATGTACGGCAAGCGCCCGTCGTGGAAAGAGATCCGTCAGGCGATGAAGGCGTACAAAATGTAAGCTTCCGCTGACACTCTGTGTGTGAGTAATGGTTAATAACCTGAGTGGTTAATAACTGATACATTTAGGTTACGTATCCTTACGGTCTACGGTGCAATATTGTTGGAGAAAATAAAGTGCTAGACGTGCAGTCTAATACTTTATTTTCTCCCACTATCACATATGTGGCATATCGCAGGAATAAGAAGTTCGCTCAAAAAGTCTCTGGATCAGGAAGTATAACCGTTAATTATTTTTTGCACTTTCCATAATGCCCAACCTCTCGCTCTATCCCAAGTATCTTTATCTAATATCATTGATTCCATGAGAGTGAGTCTACTTTCATTATCAAAGAATGTCCATGCCATAACTAGATCACATGAAGGGTCTCCTATTCCTAAATTTCCAAAGTCAATTATTCCTGACAGTCTACCATTCTCAACCAACAAATTGCCTGGAGCTATATCTCCATGAACCCAGACAGGCGCCTTTGTCCATTTTGTATTCATTGCTTTGTTCCATATTTCAATGCATGTTTTAACATCAACTACATTACTTAATTCCATGAGCGCAGATTGTGTTTCATCGTGATATACAGCTAAATCTCCTCCACGAAAGAAGTTATGCGTACCTCCTATAGGTCCTCCAGTGCAGTCAATTAATTGAAATTCTTTTAAAAATGTTGCAAGGTCTTTAGCAAATTGATTTAAATTTACATTATCATGATTAACCATTTCACCATTTACCCATTTATTGATTGAAGTAGTTCTGGAGAAGTCCCAATAGCTCTTTGTACTTCTGGAACCACCTCATGAATATCTTTTTTATTGTCCTTTTCTTATTACTCTAAAAGTAACTAATCGTCCCCATTTATTACAAATATATGTAAGTTTAACTTAAGTTATAAAAAATGGAAAGGAAGTTACACCTGCTTGTTGAATAAGATACGGAACCCATTCAGATAGGCAGGGACTAAGATGAATAATCAATTCTCATTACAAGCATCGCCAAGAACTGAGTTACACGAACCCACGTATACGCTTCGAACCCCCTTATTCCGGTGCGGCCGAAGGCCAAGGAGGCAAGCATCGATATCGTCTATAACAACAAGACGAAGTCGGTAACCTTGATCGAAAGTGATGCCACCGTATTCGGCCTGTACAGCGTCGCTCTGTTCTTCCTGGCGCTCAGCAGCCATATAATGAAGCTGAAGAGCTTTGGCCTCCCTTACGTTAGCCCGGCATCCCCTTATCGCATTCGGGATTGGAACGATTATCCCGTGCGGGCTCCGCTGACCTGGATGAACTACCGGCCGAACATGTTACCTGTCCAGAATCAGGTACGAAAAAAGAAGTAGGAGGAATGAAGAAGCTCGGACAGCATTATCCGGGCTAAACCTTCTATTTCCGGGATCTTCGGCAGGTCGAGGCCGATGCGTCCAAGCAGGTGGAGGCCCGGATCGCCGACATGCTTCATAAGGCCCAGAAGGAGTACCGGACGATGTTCTTGGCCTGGGCGATGATGTCCGCATTCATTATCCCCGCATGTGGACAAGTGGAAGAGAGATTGGGCGGATGCCGAGATACGGTACAATCTAACGCTGAAGGTGAAGGGGTTCGGCACGATGAGTATCAAGGCGAAGTAAGGGATAGGCGGCATAACGCAAGAGGGCGGATTGGGAATGTTCCCGGGCCCTCTTTTTTTGGCGCGGCCTCCGTTACGCTACACAGGTCGTTTTTTGTTCACTTCCTTCTATCTTTCGTTGATTTTGTGTAAACTGAAAGGATACAGAATGCGGCCTTCTCCTTGAGAAGCCGTGAAAGTGGAGGTACGTGCGCTTGTCACAACTAGGATTATCCGTCAAGACATTCAACCGTGTAACCGAGCAGATGAAGCGCCGTTTTCGCTACGCGACTTTGGAACAGGGCTGGCGCTACTACCGCAAGCAGGCCGTGCTGGATATGGTGGAGGAAGTGCAGGCCGGCGGTAGAGAAGACCCGGATCAATGGATAGCGGCCGAGGTTTATGAGACGAAGCGCTACCGCGTCCGGTTCAACTGCACCGCCGTCAAGCGAAGCCAGTGCACCTGTCCGGAGGAGGGCGGGTGCAAGCATATGTCCGCCGTCTATTTTCAACTGTGTGAGGAACTGGGGAAGAAGCCGGAATTGTATCTGGCGGAATTCCGCCAGGTCTATATCGAAGAGGAACGCCAACGCATGGTGCAGCGCAAGCGAGCGGAGCATAAGGCGGAACTGGAGCGGCGCAAGAAGGCTTGGCAGGTGAGTCTGTCCCCGTCGGCTCCGGCACAAGAATGGCATGATTTTTTTCATCGAAAATATAGCAAGCCATTCACCGATTACCATTCCCCGGTGACCGATATCGCGGCCTGGGTCCGAAATGAATTGTACCGCCAGGAAGAACGCTTTCCCGAGCAGATCGTTCCGTTGTACCGCATGCATGTTCTGCTCTTCTTGCTGCGGCAACTGTCTATCCGGTACGTCCAGGGCAGATCCATAAGCTATCCGGGGCAGGACGCTCCGGCTGCAGAGACGGTCCTGACCTATATGGAGGAGCTGCGGCGGCTGGCGGAGTCTTACGACCTTTCCGCCACCCCTGCCGCCTATGAGCAGCATGTATCCAGCCTGGGCGAGATCGCGGAAAGGGTAGCCTTGTCTGAAGAGGAATCGGCCATCGACGGACTAGAAGTGCTCGCCTTGCTCTGGTCGACGGTGCTGAATCGGCCGGACTGGATGAAGGAGGCGCACCGCAGGCTGGAGCGAATGCTCGCTCCCGTCTCTTCGCTGCGTCCGCGGCGCCGGGACGCGATTCGGGTGGCGTTGGTTCATTTGGAAGTGCTGCTCGGACGCGAAGCCGAGGCGGTGAAGCGGTTGAGCGAGTTGACCTACCACAACGATCCCGGGCGGTACTGGGGATATTTGCGCGAGCATGAGCGCTCCGGACGCTATGAGCCGATTGTCTACTGGCTGGGAGCCCTTGCTCCGCTGATCCGCCAGTCCGGCCGGATCTCCGAATTGGAACAATATTGGGGATTTTGGAAGCGGGTCTATGAACGGATGCCCGACAAGGACGGCCTGGAAGCGCTTGTCCTGTCCCTGCTGCCTGGGATCTATCCGTACGTGTCTTCCTTTTTGCTGGAACAGGGACGGTATCGCGATTGGGCGGAAATTCAACTGTTGCAGCGGATCTCGCCTGCAGCGATCGCCGCTGGCGAACTGGAAGCGGTGGAGCGTGCCGCTCCGGAGCTGCTGCTGCCGGTGTTCCACCAGGCAATTGAGCACCATATCGAGGAACGGACGAAGGAGCATTATCGCGAGGCCGCCCGCTTGCTTCAGCGGTTGAAGCCGCTCTATATAGCCTGCGGCTCGGCAGGGACATGGGAGCTGTTCATGGAGCGGTTCGCGGCCCGTTACGCCCGCTTGCGGGCGCTGCACAAAGAGTTACGAGAAGGAGCGCTCTTGACATGAAGGAACAGGGAGCTTGGAAGGTGGAATGCCTCTCTCGCCGGCAGGGCGGATTTCTGCTTCATCACGGGGAGTTCAGGCGGTCTCTGCGGACGTTCAAGCATACGCTGTTCGGCTGGCATCAGCCATCCTTTTATGGCACGATGCTGGACGAGGCGGAGGAAGGCCGCATCCCGGGCATTGCCGTTTCTCCCGTCATGCTCCTGGAGCTGGCGGAGGAGCCGATCTCCGTCCGATGGGCGGGGATTGCATGGGGAGACAGCTTCCGCATCGCGTCATCAGCCGCCCGTATCTATGCGGAAGTGCTGCAGGACGGCCGGTACCGGCCGTCATTCGACTTGTGGAAGCAGGGGGAGCGCGGCTGGGATCTGCAGATGACGATGGAGGAGCGCCTGGCTCTGGAAGCGTTGGAGCAAGAGGCGGTTGCCCTCGGGGATCCAGGCCTAACCGGCTGGTTCGATAAGCTGATAGCTGACGCCCAGGCCCGCCGTGACGATCATCCGAACGTATGGCGGATGATGGCGGCCGTGAGGCCGGGCATCGAGACGCTGCGCCTTCCCGAACGGACTGCGGCCTGGTGGGAAGAGGACGACTGGCTGGAGACGATCGGCTGGGTGAAGGACGACACGCCGTTCCGCCTTATGCTGCGGCTGGACGAGCCGGAGGAGCAGCGTGCCCCGTGGCGGCTGCGCGTACTGCTTCAAGACAAGCAGCAGCCTGCCGTGCAGTTGGCCTGCGCGTATATTCCCGAAGGCCGGGGCTACCGGGCCGTCGCCGTGGAAGGCCAATTCCCGGAGGTGTGGCAGCCCTATGTCGACAGCCGCGTGCATCAGGAGACGGACAAAATCGTCCGTCTCCTTCCTTGGCTCGCCCTGGAAGAGGCGGTCGGCGGGCTGAAGACGCAGCTTACCGAGGCGGAGGCGTGGCGGTTCCTGACGGAGGGTAGCCTTGTTCTGACCGACGCGGGGATTCTGATCGCCGTTCCGGCCTGGTGGCAGCGTGCCCGCCGCCTGCAGACACGGCTGCAGGCGAAGCTGTCCGGGAACGGCTTTACCGGAACCTCCTATATCGGACTGGAGCAGATGGTACAGTTCGACTGGAAGCTCGCTATCGGCGACACCCAGTTCACGGAGGAGCAATTCCGCACCCTGCTTGAAGAGGATCGGCGGCTGATTTATCAAAACGGACAATGGGTGGCGTTGAACCCGGAGGAAGCCGCGCGGATTCGGCGCATCATGATGAAGGCCGAGCGGGACGGCCTGTCGCTGAGCGAAGTGCTGGAGCTGCAGATGGCTTCCGAACGGAAAGCGATGGAAGAGGAGGATCCGCTGCATCAGGAAGACGCGGTTCGCCTGGAGCTGGAACTGAATAGCTATCTTCAGACGTTCATCGACAAGCTGAAGCATCACGACTCCATTCCGCTGTGCGAACTGCCTGCCGGCCTGCGCGGCGAGTTGCGCAGCTATCAGATTCAGGGCTTCTCCTGGCTTGCCTTCATGCGGCGCTTCGGGCTGGGCGCTTGTCTCGCTGACGATATGGGGCTGGGAAAGACGATTCAATGGATTGCCTACATGCTCCGCATTCAAGAGGAGGAGCCGGATAAGGCTCCGTCCCTGCTCATCTGCCCGACCTCGCTGATGGGGAATTGGCAGAAGGAGCTGGAGCGGTTTGCGCCGAGCTTGAAGGTGCATGTGCACTACGGGCTTGATCGGGCCAAGGGAGAAGGCTTTGCCGCTACGGTCCGGGAGGCGGATGTTGTTATTACGACCTATACGCTGGCACTCAAGGATCGGGAGGAGCTGCGGCAGATCGTCTGGAGCTCGCTTTGTCTCGACGAAGCGCAAAATATCAAGAACCCGTATGCCAAGCAATCGGTGGCCATTCGCAAGCTCCAGGCCAGACACCGGATCGCCTTGACGGGGACGCCGATCGAGAATCATTTGACCGAGCTGTGGTCCATCTTCGATTTCTTAAACCCGGGCTATCTGGGGTCGCTCGCTCACTTCCGCCAGACCTACATTCTGCCGATCGAGCGGACCCGCGACAAGGAATGGATGCAACTGGTGCACCGGCTGGTTCAGCCGTTTCTGCTGCGGCGCATGAAGAGCGACCCGCACATCCAGCTCAATCTGCCGGAGAAGCACGAGGCCAAGGTGTATGTTCCGCTGACGGCGGAGCAGGCTTCCTTGTACGAGCAGACCCTGCAGGATCTGTTCGCGCCGATCGAGCGGATGGACACGTTGGAGCGGCGTGCCCATATTCTCGCCGCCCTGACGAAGCTGAAGCAGGTGTGCAATCATCCCGCGATGCTGCGCAAGGAAGGGCCGTCCGGATGGAGGCCGGAACGCTCGGGCAAGCTGGTCCGCCTGCTGGAGATGTTGGAGGAGCTTCGGTCGGAAGGCGATCGCTGCCTCATCTTCACCCAGTATGCGGAGACGGGGCGCCTGTTGCAGGCGGTGCTGGAGCGGGAGACCGGCGATCCGGTGCCGTTCCTGCACGGCGGCGTACCGAAGCAGAAGCGGGATCGGATGGTGGAGCAGTTCCAGGAGGAGCGCGCCGCGGGCACCGGGCACGCATCGGCCTTCATCCTCTCGCTGAAGGCCGGGGGAACGGGATTGAATCTGACGGCGGCGAATCATGTGTTCCACTATGATCGGTGGTGGAACCCGGCGGTCGAGAATCAGGCGTCCGACCGGGCTTACCGCATCGGCCAGACCCGCAACGTTCAGGTGCACAAGCTGATTGCACTTGGCACGCTGGAGGAGCGGATCGATGGTATGATCGAGCGGAAGCTGCAGCTGAGCGAGCAGGTGATGAGCAGCGGCGACAAATGGATTACGGAAATGTCCACAACGGAGTTGCGCGAGCTATTCGCCCTGCGAAGTCATTGGATGGAATAAAGGAGGTGCCTCCGCCTTCAGGCCTGGGGCGCCTTTTTGGCATCCTGCACGGATACCTGTATAACTATCCCTTTTTTTACAAAACCTAAGCAAGTTCTTGTTCACGATCCCGGATCTGCCGGTGCCGTCTGGGCAACCGATGCAGGCAAAAAGGGAAGCCGGTTTGTGAACGCCCTCAATGGACAAGTATGAAGAGGGTCAAGCAAAAGGAGGATGCAGGATGTGCAGAAGGTTCTCGATCACGGCCGATTTGCCGGACATCATTCAGCAATTTGAGGTCGACAAGGTCATGATTCATTACCGGCACCGCTACAATATCAGCCCCACCCAGACTGTGCCCGTCGTGCTGCAGCGCAATGGTATGCGGGTGTTGGACGAATACCGCTGGGGAATGGTTCCGTTCTGGGGCAAAGACTCCCTGAATGCGGACATTTATTCCGTGCAGGGAAATCCGGCCTATTGGAAGGTTGTCGAGCGCCAACGCTGTGTTATCCCGTGCAGCGGCTTCTATTATTGGCGGCGGGAAGGGAGGAAAAGCTTCCCTATCCGGCTGGTGCTCGGCGGCAAGGATGTATTCGGCGTCGCCGGGCTGTACGAACAGTGGAAGGATGCCAAGGGGCAGGACCATTCCACCTGTACACTCGTCATGACCCGGGCGAACGAGCTGGTGGCGGAATTCGACGGACGAATGCCGGCGATTCTAGGGCGGGAGGCGGTCGATGCGTGGCTCAACCCGGCCGTGACAGAGATCGAGGCGCTGGCCCGGCTCCTGCTGCCGCATGATCCCGCGCGCATGAGATGCTATCCGGTCACCATCCTTATCAATAACGACGAGTACGATACGTCAGATTGCATTAAGGAAGCAACTGATTTGAATTACGCTTACGTGAAGCCGTAGCTTCGGATCCCGATCCGCTCCGTGGGAGCGGATCGGCCGCCCTCCGGACGCTGCTCTGTCCGGTGCTTGTTCGGGGGTGACTTCCGGATGACGCGCCTGTCGGATGGCAGGAAATATGCTATCCTAGTGTCAGGACTAGAACGGGAGAGGAGTTGAAGGATGGAGCGAGAAGAGGATATCAGAAGTCAGGCCGAGGCCGAACATGGTGGACATACGATATTTCGTCCGTTGGAGCCGGGGGAACGGTTGTCTCGGCTCCTATACTGGATGGACGCCGTGTCGCTGGCGCGGACCTTGCTCGGCACGGTGCTCGTCCGGCGCACGGCGGCGGGCATCATTCGCAGCCGGATCGTGGAGACGGAGGCCTATGTAGGCCCTGAGGACAAGGGCTGCCACGCTTACGGCGGCTTGCGCACGGCCCGGACGGAGCCGATGTTCGCGGACGGCGGAACTTCGTACGTCTATTTTATTTATGGCATGTATCATTGCCTGAATGTGGTCGCGGAGCAGAAGGACAAGCCGGAGGCGGTGCTGATTCGGGCCGTGGCCCCCTGCACGGCGGAGGACGAAGTGAAGATGCGTTCGTTCCGCGCAATCCGCTCCCGCAAGCCGGCCGACCTGTGCAACGGCCCCGGCAAGCTCTGTATGGCGCTGAATATCGACAAGCGCTGCAATGCCCTTGACTTGACGGTCAGTGAGGAGATGTGGCTCGAAGCCGGGGCCTACCCTGGCGTGGATCGCATCGTTGCTGCCCCGCGCATCAATATTCCGTATGCGGAAGAATTCACAGACAAGCTGTGGCGCTATTACATACAGGGCGATCCCTATGTCTCCGTCGTTGCCAAGGAGGCCGTGCCGCTGTTGAAGGCGATGCAGCGGTAGAGGGCATGATTTTAGGATAACGTAAACAGGGTAAGGTACACATCAAGAAACCAAATGCATTATTTTATGTATGAAACTTAGAAAACCGGAGTAGTGTCTCCGGTTTTTTGTTGACTACATGTTTTATTGATGTTATTGTGATGCTTGTAGTAGGGATATTATGGAAGTTATGTGCGGGTTAGTATATGCGTGTCTTCGGATGTGCAACAGTGGAGAAATATGTACATGAGCAAAGCTTTATATCGGGTGGTATGCAAGAATTGATGGATTTTTTAAGGGAGTACAGAGAGAATTATGGCCAAGCGTAGCGGCTCTTGAGCCTGATAAGCTGGCCGGGCTGCCAGCCCCTGGCGCATGGGGCACACAAGAAATAATAAAAAAGACTCACGCACTTTCCTCTAAATAAAATTAAGCTGCTGGAACACGTTTCATTTTTTATTTTATATTAAGGAGATGATTTTAGTTGAAAGAAGAGATATTACAGCAAATTTTAAATAAAATGAATAATATTAAGATTACGCTTAATGATATACGTTTGCATGTTTAAAGAATGGATAAAAGAAGAGAAAAATTTTTAAAATGGGTAACTGTAATTGCAATTGTTTTTAGTTTATTTCTGGTTTTTCGGTCTCTGTTGTTGATTTAGCGCGGTAAAACCTCTTGTTTTAGCTATGGGAATGCTATGGAGATGTGAGGCTAATAACATTTAGCTGCCTCGCATCAGACAATAGACTCCAAGGATGAGTTGTGCTAACAATGATTTGACCTGCAGGGTTCGGTTCGCCTTTATCCATAGCTTCATTCGATTTAGAGTAGCTTGAAATTTCTTTCTGCTCGTTTGTCGCTTCACTCTGAATTTTCCATTTCGACTTTTTCCACAGTAGTAGGTAAATCCCAGGAAATCAAATGTTTCCGGCCTGCCCTCTCCTCTGTTTCTCCTGTTTTGTGCAGCAAATTGGCCAAATTCTATAATCTTGCTCTTTTCAGGTGCTATCTCCAGGTGGAACTTCTTAAGCCTGTCCTTGAGTTGCAGGTAGAAGTTTCTTGCCTCGCCTTCCGTTTGGAAACAACATACAAAATCATCCGCATATCGAACCATATGGGTCTGGCCTCTGCATTGCTTCTTCATTCGTTTCTCGAACCATAAGTCCAGTACGTAATGTAGGTAGACTCTTGTCTTCATAAGCCGGGATACCTAGTGCCTCATCTTATTGCTTCCAGGCTTAGGGATATACATTCGTCTAACGGACTGAGGTTTGTAAGCCATTTTAAGCAAGGATTGATGGAGATTTCTTATGTTTATTTCCAGGTTTTCCTCGTACTTCGCTTTCGTAACCTCGTCCACACCAGCTGCCTTATTCCCCTTTCAGTTCCTGATGGCACATGTACAATGCCTTCTCGTCCAATAGGTGGATTAGGCATGTAAATTGCTCTTTTGGTCGTTCTCTTGCTGCTTGTGCTATCTTAACAAGTTTTGTTTTCAATTCACTTCCACCTCTGCGTGTGGGAATTGTATCCTTTGCCAAGGTCTTCTGATGTGGCTTCCTATCTCTCTTTTGCTTTTCTTGCTTGGTTTTCACTTGTACGGCATACCCGCTGGTTCCAGGAAGAGATAGGGTCTCCCGGGTTCCCGCTAATTCTCTGTTTGTAACGTGCCAAGCTCTTAGACCCCGGAATGCCGATTCAAACTCACCAAAAATGCTCGAACCGATATTTCCTTCTGTGTGTAACCACATCGGCCTGTCTCAGCTTATTTTTCGAGGCTCCATCACTTCAGCATTCGCTTTCGGCCCGCTATTTTGCCGTTCTACGCTTAAAGCTATTCGTTACCGCATAAGCTCCAAGATCTAGTCTAGCTACAGGACTGCTGGTTAGGCTTTATCCTGAGGGGACTCCCACCCACTAGAATTAACGACCTTGCCCGGCCGCACTACACAAAATTGTTGACAGACCCCAGACTCCTGGGAACTCCCATTATCGGGAGTGACATGTTCTACAAGGGCCTTCAATTAAAGGAACACTCTGAACAATCATTTTACCCTCAACATTTATCGTTCTAAGCAAAGCAGATAGTGTGCCTGCAAATATAACTTGTCGTTTAAAATCAGATAGTACTGTTATTCTTGGTTCATCTGGATCCCACGTTAATCCAGCTGTTAATCGATGGTACAGGTTTTGATCTTTCCTTGGAGCTGACGATGCAGCTTAACCTTGACGTCACCAATTTTCGATAGGCGAACTTTATTGCCAATGATG
>NZ_BALG01000018.1 GCF_000315235.1 Paenibacillus popilliae ATCC 14706
AACAGTATACCTATCGAGATGGTACAACACTCAAGGATCATGTATCGGCGGCAACGTATGACAAGGCTCAGCAGGTGTTTGCGATGCTGAAATTACCTGCGGAGACGATGAATGCGCTTCAGCCATATTGGCTCGTCAGTGTGCTCGACATAGTGGTCAACTCCTATGCGAACAAAGAAGCGGCTGCAATGAATGTCCTTGTGGTTGATCTCTATTTTATGACTATGGCCAACGCGAATGGGAAACCGATTCGGCCATTAGAGGGTGGGGAGTTTCAGGGCAAACTTTTTAACAGCCTTTCGACCAACTATTTGGAAAAATACCTGAACCGCACGCTGGATCAAATTTTGACGTCGACGTCACTGGAGGAAAACAAGGACTGGAAGCGTCTGAGCTTGATGAGACAGCAGTGGAGACAGCAGTGGATAGCAGGAGAAAAAGAGAACTTTACCGCAACCTATTTTGACATGCAGCAAGTGGCCGACGAGGAACTTACCCACAAACTGTTCGGGGAAAGAGACAAGGACATGGCGGGCAAATTGAGTCAATTATTGGAACAAGCGGGGCAGTCCACTTATTTTGTCGTCGTCGGGGCGGGGCACCTTGTGCTTCAGGATATGGTTGTTGACCAACTGAAGCAGAAAGGATTTGATGTGCAACAGCTTCAGTATTAAATGTCGTACTTGTACAATGCAATGCAGTGCGAGGATATGGCTTGACGCGCCGCAACAATCAAAATATAACGAAGTCAATTGATATTCATCATCGCTATTGATTGTTGATGTGTCATTATTTCCTCATCCTCCGTGAGCTGTGATTCGAGCACAGCTCTCTTTTTCGTTGTCGCTTAAGCTGCGAGAACTAGCTTTTACAATCTTTTATCTTGTACGGGTTCGATTTGTACGAGTTCAAATTTTTTTACGATTCGATCGTGAGTTCGGTCGTTTTTCCGGCGCCTGCCCAGCAAAGTACTACTGGTAGTTTTTGCGGGCATCTTTCATATTGCTTCTGCGCGGCGAATATATATCAACAAATAGATCGACGGAATATTTCAAGGAAAGGGAATCGTTTCCGATAATTGCATAGACGAGGTTGGCAGGATTTGCTATAATTGTGGCGGGTTTATTACAAGTCAAGCTGGAGTTGTCTGTAAACTGATCGCTGCGACGGAGGGGATGTCATTGGAGTACATCAACAATTACGTCATCGTGGCCATTTTTATCGGACTCGGGATGTTCCTGCCGGTGGCCGCCCTGACAGCGGGTCGGCTGCTCAGGCCGAAGAAGCCGACAGATATGAAGGAATCAACGTATGAAAGCGGGAACGAACCGGTTGGTGTGGGACAAGTTCGATTTAACATCCGCTACTATTTATTTGCGCTGATGTTTGTCATTTTCGATGTGGAAACCGTTTTCTTGTACCCGTGGGCGGTTGCTTATCGGCAGCTAGGCCTGTTCGCGCTTGTGGAGATGCTGATTTTTGTCGGATTGCTGTTGATCGGTTTACTTTACGCCTGGAAAAAGAAGGTGTTTCGATGGGATTCTCTTTAGAATCAATCACGTTGGAAGAACGGCAGGAGTTGGAACGAAACGTCTTTTTCGGCACGTTGGAGCAGTTGAAGGGGTGGGCGCGCAGCAACTCGCTATGGCCGCTGACGTTCGGTCTTGCCTGCTGCGCGATCGAGATGATGGGCACAGGCGCTTCGCACTATGATCTGGACCGCTTCGGCGTCATCTTCCGGACCTCTCCCCGCCAGTCGGACGTCATGATCGTGTCCGGAACGGTAACGAAGAAGATGGGGCCGCTGTTGAGAAGGCTGTACGATCAGATGCCTGAGCCGAAATGGGTCATCGCCATGGGCTCCTGCGCGACGGCTGGCGGACCTTATGTCAAATCGTATTCGGTGATCAAAGGCGTCGATCAGATTGTGCCGGTCGACATCTACATCCCGGGTTGCCCGCCGAATCCGGCGGCATTGATTTACGGCATTAACAAACTGCAAGCGAAAATCCGCTATGAAGCGAAGACCGGAAAGCGGGTGACGGATGCGTGAGCGAGAAGCCATCGAAGCCGAAGGAGCCTTCTCCGAAGCAGCCCACACTTGATGCCCTGGTCGCCCTGCTGAAGACGGAAGTGGCCGCGGATGCGGTGGAGGAGGCCGTTATTAACGAAGAGAACGGGCATTTGCCGACGATTACCGTGAAGAATGAGCATTGGTTGGCTTGCGCCCGTCTGCTTCGGTATCATCCGGAGTGGTCCTGCGAGTACTTGCGGAATCTGGCTGGTGTAGACCACGAGACGCATCTCGAAGTTGTATATTATTTGATCAATTTATGTACGAAGGCCGAGGCGGCCGTTCATGTCCGAACCGATCGGGATCAGCCGTCCATTGCTTCGGTAACGCCGATCTGGCCTGCTGCGAATTGGTGTGAACGGGAAGTGTACGACCTGCTGGGCATTGCTTTTCCCGGGCATCCCGATTTGCGCCGCATCATGATGCCGGACGATTGGGTTGGCCATCCGCTGCGCAAAGACTATGAGCCGTTGGATTCGGAGGTGTAATCCCCCTTGATTCGCACAGAAGAACTTCTCTTGAACGTTGGTCCTCAGCATCCGAGTACGCATGGCGTTTTTCGCATTGTTGTGAAGCTTGACGGCGAAGTGATCAAGGAAGCCACCCCCGTGATGGGCTACTTGCACCGGGGGACGGAGAAGCTGGCCGAGAACCTCAACTATACGCAAATTATCCCTTACACGGATAGAATGGACTACGTGTCCGCGATGACGAATAACTATGTGCTTGTCCATGCCGTCGAGAAAATGATGCAGCTCGAAATACCGGAACGAGCCGAATTTCTTCGCCTGATCGTCATGGAATTGCAGCGCGTGGCCAGCCATCTCGTCTGGTGGGGTACCTACCTGCTGGACATCGGAGCGATGAGCCCGTTCCTGTATGCGTTTCGTGATCGCGAATTGATCATCGATCTGTTCAACGAGTTGTGCGGCGCGCGGTTGACGTACAACTATATGCGCGTCGGCGGCGTCAAGTGGGACGCTCCACCAGGCTGGATTGACAAGGTGCGGGATCTCATTCCTTACATGCGCAAGCGGTTGAAGGAATACGATAAGCTGGTAAGCGGCAATGAGATCTTTTTGGCCCGGATCAAAGGAATCGGAATCTATAATGCCGAGACGGCCATCGCCTTTGGATTGAGCGGAGCAAATCTTCGCTGCACCGGCGTCAAGTGGGATCTGCGGAAGGATGAGCCGTACAGCCTGTACGACCGCTTCGAATTCGATGTCCCGGTGGGAGCGGGCGGCGATTGCTACACGCGATACGTTCTCCGGCTAGAGGAGATTCACCAGAGTCTGCGCATTCTGGAGCAAGCGGTAGAACAATTCCCGGGCGAAGGCGAGACGATGGGCAAGGTGCCGCGCGTCATCCGTCCGCCGGCAGGAGAGATCTATGCGCGGATTGAATCGCCGCGCGGCGAGATCGGTTGCTATATCGTATCTCGGGGCAAGCAGGAGCCTTATCGCTTGAAGTTCCGGCGTCCATCCTTCGTCAACCTGCAAATCCTGCCGCAGCTGCTCGTCGGAGAGACGATGACGAACCTGATCACGATACTGGGCGGGGTCGATATCGTCGTCGGGGAGGTGGATTGCTAGTGCAAGAACGAATCGCACAGTCGCTCACCTGGACGAATGCCTTCATCTTTCTGGGATGGGCCGTAGTCATGATGCTTGTCGTGTTGAGCTTCGTCACCTACGCGATCTATTTCGAACGGAAAGTGATCGGCTGGATGCAGTACCGCCATGGCCCGTCCCGGGTCGGACCGCTCGGGCTGCTGCAGACGGTCGCGGACATCTTCAAGCTGCTTATGAAGGAAGACACCATTCCGCGCAAAGCCGATCGGACCTTGTTCATCCTCGCCCCGGTCATTACCTTTGTGCCCGCGTTCGCCGTCCTGGCGACAATACCGTACAGCGAACGGCTCGGCTTCGCCGATTTGAATGTAGGCTTGCTCTACTACGCCGCCCTCTCCAGCATTACGACCATCGGCATCATTATCGGCGGCTGGGCCTCCAACAATAAATATTCACTTTTGGGTGGAATGCGCTCTGCAGCGCAGATGGTAAGCTACGAGATTCCGCTTGTCATCTCCGTCGTCGGCATTATTCTATGGAATGGATCGCTTAGTTTACGTACCATTGTAGAAGGGCAAGGCAACTATTTTTGGGAATGGAATCTGTTTCCGCAAATGATCGGCTTCGTCGTCTTCCTCATTGCGGGGATATCCGAACTGAACCGGACGCCCTTCGATTTACCGGAGGCGGAATCGGAACTGGTCGCCGGCTATCATGTGGAGTATAGCGGCTTCCGGTTTGCCTTTTTCATGCTGGCGGAATATGTGTACGTGTTCGCGCTCTCCGCGCTGACGACGGTATTGTTCCTCGGCGGCTGGCATCCGCCATTTCCGTTCCTTGATTTTATACCGGGAATATTATGGTTTGTGCTCAAGTTTTCGTGCTGCGTTTTCTTCATCTTTTGGCTGCGGGCGACAATGCCGCGCATTCGCGCAGATCAGCTGATGAGCTTCGGCTGGAAGGTGCTGCTGCCGCTGGCGCTTCTGAATGTCTTCATGACCGCGCTCTATATCGAATTATTCAACAAATAGGCTAGGGGGGAAATACGTGAAAGGATTATTCAAAGGGCTGGGCGTCACGATGAAGGCGCTGACTTCCAAAAAAGTCACGTATCCGTATCCCGATAAGCCTCTGGTCATGCCTGACCGGTTCCGCGGCATTCAATATTTGGATCCGGACAAGTGCATCGTCTGCAACATGTGCGCGCGCATTTGCCCGACCGATTGCATCACGCTCACCGGCAAGCCGAACCCGGATCCAGAGAAGAAGGGCAAGGTTATCGATACGTTTGACATCAATTTTGAAATTTGTATTTTATGCGATTTGTGCACCGAGGTATGTCCGACGGAAGCGATTGTCATGACGAACAATTTCGAACTGGCGACGTACAGCCGTGACGATCTTTTCAAAAACATGGAATGGTTGAATGAGAATAACCAGAATATACGGCAGGAAAACAATTCAGCCATGCCAAAAGGAGGCCCTAGAAAAAATGTTTAACTTCTCCTTCGAGTGGACGGGAGCAACGGTGGCCTTCTTCGTGCTTGCCATCTGCATCATCACCGGATCGGTATTGATGCTCAATTTTACGAAGGTCGTTCATATGGTCGTGTCGCTGGCCTTCGCTTTTCTCGGGCTCGCGGGCATTTTCGTTATGCTGGAAGCCGAATTCGTCGCCTTCGTCCAAGTGCTGGTCTACACGGGGGCTATCTCGATTCTGATGATCTTCGGCATCATGATGACCCGGCATGATCGGCAGGATGAAGAGGTATCGCGCCCGCTAAGGGAGACGTTGGCCGCGCTAGGCTGCCTGGCCTTGTTCGGGGTGCTGTTCTTAACGATACGCGGCACCGATTTCCCTGTGCCTGAGCCGACCGCGCTGGCCCAGGACAATGCGCTCCAGCTTGGAAAGCAGATATTCACGGAGCATGTCATCCCGTTCGAGCTGCTATCGGTGCTGTTGACCGTCGCATTCATCGGGGCCATCGTGCTTGCGAAGAAGGAGGCGGAGTAAATGGGCAGTATGCTGGCTTCATTCCTTATGCTGGCAGCCATCCTGTTCTGCATTGGACTCTACGGGGTGCTAACGAAGCGCAATGCCGTCATCGTACTGCTGTCCATCGAACTGATGCTGAATGCGGCCAATTTAAACTTGATTGCTTTTTCCAAGTTGGGGGTCGTGCCGAATCTGAAGGGACAGATCTTCTCGCTCTTCACGATTGCCGTCGCCGCGGCGGAAGCAGCGGTCGGCGTCGCCATTCTAATCGCGTTATATCGGAACCGCGGCACGGCTAACGTGGACGAATATAACGAGTTGAAGAGATAACCGTAAGGAGGATACGACAATGGAATCCGTCTTATCGCAATATGCCTGGATTATCCCGGTCATTCCGCTGCTCGCGTTCCTCGTGTTGGCGGCATTCGGCCGCCAGATGAAAGCTGCTGCCGTCATGCTCGGCGTCTTCAGCTCGTTCGCCGCATGCGTCCTCTCCGTCCTCCTCCTGTGGGAACGGATGACAGGAGCGCTTGACGACTACACCCGCAGCTTCGAATGGTTTCGCATCGGCGACATCCGTCTGGAGTTCGGATTTGACATCACGAATTTGAATGCGCTGATGCTCGTCATTGTCACGCTGGTTAGCACGCTGGTCAATGTGTACTCCGAAGCCTACATGGAGGGCGATGAGCGGCAGACGGTGTTCTATGCATACATCGCTCTGTTCACAGGCGCCATGCTGGGACTTGTCCTGTCGCCGAATCTCATTCAGCTCTATATTTTCTGGGAGCTGGTCGGGGTCTGCTCTTTCCTGCTTATCGGCTTCTGGTATGAGCGGCCTGCGGCGCGCGCCGCCGCCCACAAAGCCTTCATCGTCACTCGCATCGGCGATATCGGGCTGCTGCTCGCGATTCTCATCCTGTTCTGGCATATGCCGCACCATGCGCTTGATTTTACGATGATCGGCAACGTGTTCGCCAATGGCGATTCCATGGCGCAGCACGGCATCTCCGCCGGCTTGGGCACCTGGATTGCAGCGCTGATCTTCCTTGGAGCCGTGGGCAAATCCGGCCAGTTTCCGCTGCATACATGGCTTCCAGACGCGATGGAGGGGCCGACGCCCATCTCCGCGCTGATTCACGCGGCGACCATGGTTGCAGCCGGCGTATATTTGGTCGCCCGGACCTTTGATTTGTTCTCCATCTCGCCGACGGCGATGATGATCGTCGCGGGGGTAGGCGGCTTCACCGCGATCTTCGCGGCGTCGATTGCCGCGGCCCAGCGGGATATGAAGCGAATCTTGGCCTATTCCACCGTCAGCCAGCTTGGCTATATGATGATGGCGCTCGGACTCGGGGCGGTCACGGCCGGGATATTCCATCTGTTCACCCATGCCTTCTTCAAGGCGCTGTTGTTCCTTGGGGCAGGCAGTGTCATTCACGCCATACATACACAGGACATCTTCCGCATGGGCGGCTTGGGGAAACGGATGAAGGTGACGACCTGGACCTTCGCCATCGGCGCCCTGGCGCTATCCGGCATTCCGCCGCTGTCCGGCTTCTGGTCCAAGGACGCCATTCTGGCGGCCGCCTGGGAGCAAAATATGCTGCTCTTCATTGTGGGAGCGCTCACCGTATTTATTACCGCCTTCTATATGGCGAGAGTGTTCTTCCTGGTCTTCACCGGTTCGCCTGCCGCCGCTTCGGATGCGGAGGGCGTCCGCGAAGCTCCGGCTTCCATGACATTCCCGCTCGTCGTGCTGGCCGTGCTGGCCGCTGGCGCCGGCTTCGTTCATACTCCATTCAGCGGTGCGCTCGGCACGTGGCTGAACGGGGATGAACCGGGCTCCTCCGTCCATGCCGCCTCCATGATCATGGCGGTGCTGGCGGGCGTGCTCGGCATCGGGCTGGGCTATATATGGTACGGGCCGCGCGGAAGCCGCCGCAGCGGTTCGCAGGAATCGTCCCATCCATTCTACCGGCTTGTGGCGAACAAGTACTATGTCGACGAGTTGTACCAGATCATCTTCGTCCGTTCGCTTGCCGGCCTCGGCCGCGTAATGCAGGCGTTCGACAAATGGATTGTCGCCGGGATGGTCCGACTTGTATCGGGAGCGGCGATTGGCATCGGCAAGACAGGGATCCGGCTGCAAAACGGACAACTACAGACATACGGGCTGATGTCGCTGTTCGGATTCGTTGCGCTGATCGTGTTCATCCTGGCGCTCGGAAGGAGGTTCTGGTAAATGGTAAACGGGCTTACATCGCTGCCATTATTGACACTGTTAACCTTCTCTCCGCTGTTCGGCGTGTTGATTTTGCTATTCGTGCCGAAGGGCTGCCTGCGCGCGATTCGAACTATCGGCATCGCGGCGACCTTCCTGCCGCTCATCCTGGCGTTAACGGTGTACGGCATCTATGATCTGGTCGATAAGGGAGTGTCTTTAACCGAGCACCACACCTGGATCTCGCTTCCGCTGAATCTCGAGATCGCCAGCGGCATTCAATCCTGGTCGTTCAACATCGACTATCATTTGGCGATTGACGGCTTGTCGCTGCCGCTCGTCGTCATGACAACAATTGTGGCCACGATGGCGGCTATCGCTTCATTGGGCATCACAAAAAGATGGAAAACGTACCACATCCTTTTCCTTCTGCTCGAGGTCGGGATAATCGGCGTCTACCTGGCACGGGATCTGTTTCTGTTCTTTATATTCTTCGAATGGACACTGGTGCCGACTTTTTTCCTGATCGGCATATGGGGATTGATGCACCGAGAGAAGGCAGCGAACCGCTTCCTCCTCTATAACGGGTTCGGCTCGGCCTTGCTGCTGGTGGCCTTCGTCATTCTGACGGTAACCGTAGGCTTCACGAACCATCCCGACTTCCCGGGTGGGGGCTACTATATCTATACCGGCAATCTGAATGTCATTATGGACAATCCGGGAAGCGCGTTGGCTTATGTCAATCAGACGGACTACAGCATCTTCTATCTGACTCCGGGAATGAAGACGACGGTGTTCGTGCTGTTGCTGATCGCCTTCGGCATCAAGCTACCGTTCTTCCCGTTCCATACATGGATGCTGAAGGTGCATGCTGAAGCTCCGGTTCCGGTCGTCATGCTTCACTCGGGTGTTTTATTGAAAATGGGGGCTTACGGGCTCGTCCAGTTCGGAGCGGCACTGCTGCCGCAGGAGACCGCTTCCTGGGCGACCGTGCTGACCGTACTCGGCGTAATCAATGTGCTGTACGGCGCAGTATTGGCTTTTCGCCAACGGGAGCTGCGCCTGGTGCTGGCCTATTCCAGCATCAGCCATATGGGCTTCGTGCTGCTCGGCGTCGCGGCCATGAATGAGCTTGGCATACAGGGCGCAGTCGTTCAGATGGTATCGCACGGCTTCATCTCGGCCTTGTTCTTTCTGCTCATCGGCAGTCTCAGCGAGCGAACGGGCACGACGCGCATCGGCGAACTGGGCGGCCTGGCAAAGAGCATGCCGTTCTTGTGCGGGATTCTGCTTCTGGCCGGTCTGGCATCACTCGGGCTGCCGGGGTTGTCCGGCTTCGTCGCCGAACTGCTAACGTTGCTCGGGCTATACGGCACCGCATCATGGGCTGCGATACTCGGAGCACTTGGGCTCATCTTCAGCGCCGCTTACATGCTCCGCGGGGTACTGGCCATCTCGTACGGGCCGATGGATGCCCGCTTCGAGGGTCTGAAGGATGCGCGGTTAGCGGAGGCGATCCCGATCATGGTGCTGACCGCATGCATTGTCCTTATCGGTCTGTTCCCGTCCTTCGTGACCGCCCCGATAGACCATAGCGTTGGGCAGATTATCGATCGATTCAAGGTGAGGGGGTAGGCTCATGGATACGCCACATGTTCAATTGCTGCATTGGGCCGATCTCGCACTGCTGATGCCTGAGCTTACGCTAGTCATTGCGGCCATTGTCATCTCGCTCCTTGATCTGGTTCTTCCCCGCCGCATCCATCGCGACATCATGGGCGTGCTCTCGCTGCTCGCCGTCGCCATGTCGCTTGGCTTCGTCCTGCTCAAGCTGTACCAGCGGGCGAAGCTGACGGCCGAGGCCGCGCAGGCGGTGCAACTGCTCGAACATAGCTATCGCATCGATGGCTTCGCCCTGATCGTGAAGGCCATCATTCTGATTGGCGTCGGCTTCGTTATCATGATGAGTTTTGGCAATCTGCGCAAGGAAGCGTTGCCGAATCGGGGAGAATACTACTATTTGCTCCTTCCGGCCGCCATTGGAGGCATGATGATGGCTTCCTCCGGCGACCTGCTTACGCTCTATATCGGCTTGGAACTACTCAGCATCACGTCGTATATTTTAGTGGCGATGAAAAAGAATGACAGCAAATCGACGGAGAGCGCGTTCAAGTATACGGTGCTCGGAAGCGTAGCTTCGGCCTTTATTTTATACGGAATGTCGTTTCTGTACGGAATCAGCGGAAGCACGTCATTCAAAGGAATCGCCCATGCGTTGGCTGATCGCACCGTAGAATTCGAATCGCTTATTTATGTCAGCTTCATCCTGATGATCGTCGGCTTTGGCTTCAAGCTTGCGGCGGCGCCATTCCACGCCTGGGCTCCGGATGTGTATCAGGGCGCGCCGACGCCGATATCCGCCTTTCTTGGCGTCGTGTCCAAGGCGGCGACGCTCGCCGTCGTGTTCCGCATGTTCTACAGCATGTATCTCGGCCTGGGCCAGGATATGGCCATCTTTTCGGACTTGTCGACGATCTTACTGTCCATCGCAGCCTTGTCCATGATCGTCGGAACGACGATGGCGCTTCGCCAGGCCAACGTCAAGCGGCTGCTTGCCTTGTCCGGAGTCGCGAACGCGGGCTACCTGCTCGTTCCGGTTAGTCTGAACTTGTTCAGGCAGCATCTGCATTCGTCGAACTTCGCGGAATTCATTTATTATCTTATCGCCTATCTGTTGATGACCTTCGGGGCCTTCGCCGTGCATATGATTGTCGAGCGGTCATCCGGGCACGATCAACTAAGCGGCTATGCGGGCCTTTACTACCGTTCGCCGTGGCTGGCCGTCGCGATGACGGTGATCGTCTTGTCTCTGGCTGGCATTCCGGTTACGGCGGGCTTCTTCGGGAAGCTGTTCATTATTCTCGGAGCGATTGCCTCGCACACGCTCTGGATCGCCATCGTCATGATGGCCGCGAGCGTCATCTCCTTCTATTTTTACTTCGGCTTCATTCGCCAAATGTATATGCGCGGGAACAATGAGGAAGCGGTGCACATCCCATGGACGCAAGGTCTCGTTATCGTCGTCTGCGTGCTCGCGATTGTCGGGCTCGGGGCATTTCCGAATCCAGTCATTCATGGGCTGAGCCGGATATTCTCCATCGGGGTCGATTTGCTGGTGAGATAAAAAATGAGTTATTAGAGCCTCTGAACCGGGGTACCAGGTTCAGGGGCTTTTTGTTTTGTTATCAGGCCATGCGGGCCAGTGGATGCGAAATTTGTCAACAATAGGTCCATGGAACTATATTGGCTGCAAATAAAGGATTGTCCTTTTCGAGTGACGAATCATATATATCTTGCGATGCCTTGAGTAGTCATTCGGCATCCATGACAATGGAAATCGGTTTTATGGGAATGACATGAATAACATGAATAACAGGAATGGCCTGTCAACAAGCAACGTTTACCAATTGACAGCGGGATGACGGTCTGGTTTAATCATCCTCTGAATGATGCACGACGCCAGTGCATAACCTGAATGATTGGAATGGGATGAAAGTATGAAGACACGATGGCGAACAGCCGTCGGATCGATGTTGATTGCAGCCCTGGCCTTACTTGTCCTGGTAAACTCCTTGACTTCGCTGCAGACAGAGATTCGTAAACTTCGTCCGGTCGACCAGGCGGGGAAGGACGGCCATTTTCTCTCCTTAAGCGAGATGCAGAGGGAAAGCGCCGCGAATGAAGGGGCAGCCGACTCCTGGATTGTGAAATGGAAAAATGGACACCAAGATGAACGGTTGCTGGCGAACAGCGAAATCGTAAGCGAGCAGCAGGCGGTGAATATTTCGATCGTCAAGCCGCGGCAGGTGGAGACCGCCGGGGAATGGCTGGAGACGCTGAGACAGTCGGAGCATATCGAATATGTTCAACGGAATCAGTCTGTCCGGACGCTGAACACGGCCGTCAAGTCCAATGACCCGCTATATTCCCAGCAGACCTATTTGCGGCAGATCGGGGCGGATAAGGCCTGGGCGCAGGCCAAGGGCAACTCGAACATTACGATCGCGCTGGTGGATACCGGAGTGGACCTGAACCACCCTGATCTGAAGCCTAACCTCGTCACAGGCACGAACCTGCTGGAGGTGGGCCTGCCTCAGGATGATAACGGCCACGGTACCAGCGTAGCGGGCGTGCTTGCCTCTGTAGGGAATAATGGGAGGGGCATCACAGGGGTGCTGTGGAACGCGAAGATTATGCCGGTTAAGGCATTGGATGCCCAAGGCTACGGGGACGAAGACAAGTTAGGAGCAGGCATACTGTATGCGGTCGACCACGGAGCCAAAATTGTAGTCATGTCAGTGGGACTGTATCGTTATTCGAAATATATGGAAGATATCGTGAATTACGCCGAGAAAAAGGGCGTGCTGCTCGTCGCGGCCACGGGCAATGACGGCTTGCGGTACCAGGAGAAGGTGGAGGTCAAGTATCCGGCAGCCTATCCATCTGTTCTGGCTGTCGGGGGAAGCTCGACCGATCTGTTGGTAGAGCCGCAGTCGAACACGGGGCCGGAGGTTGATCTGGTCGCTCCGTGGCATGTCTATACGACAGCGCTCGGCGGTGGCTACAAGGCGGAAGAAGGAACCTCGATGTCTGCGCCGCAAGCGGCCGGGGCAGCCGCCCTGCTGTGGAGCAAATACCCCGTGCTGAAGCCATACCAGATTCGGGAGCATCTCCGCCGCACCGCGCAGAATATTGAATCGCCAGGCTGGGATCGGCAGAGCGGGTACGGGCTGCTGCGCGTCGACGAGGCACTTCGCATTCCTTACGATGAGCAAGCATTTGGCACGAATACGACTCGCCGCGCCGCGCGCGCATTCCCTATCGACACGTCGCTTAGCGGCGTATTTGCCCCGAATAAGCGGTCGCAGTGGTTTGCGGTCGATGCTCCTTACGAAGGCACCCTGCAGCTCTCGCTGGAGCGGATCCAGGGGAAGGGAACCGTTCAGGCGACGCATTTTGCAGGGAAGCAGAGCACAGGCAAGACGTACAGCAACGCGGGCAGCAAGAAGACTCTTATTCCGGTGAAGCAGGGCCTGAATATGATTTGTCTCGAGCATCAAGGCTATGAAGCGAAGGACACGCTGTCCTATAAGCTGTCGTCCCGGTTTTTCATCTATGAGGATCCGTTCGAATCCAATGATCTGCAGTACCAGGCCTACACGATACCGGCCCGAACGCAGGATATTGTCGGCACGTTCGGCCATACAGGCGATGTTGACTGGTATATGATTCAACTGCCGCGCAAAGGTACGCTGCGCCTGAAGGTCAGCGTGGATACGGTGCGGATCGATCCGGCGCTGGAGGTACGTGGCTCGCATATTCGAACGCAATGGATCGATGAAGAGAAGGAGGGGCTGTCGGAATCAGCCGTGCTGACCGATCTTCCCGCAGGGAAATATTACATTCAAGTGCAGAATGTCGTCACGACGCATCCGGAACCGGTCGCGGGCGAGTATAAGCTGCATGTGGAGTATATTACGCAATACATCGATCCGAATGAACCGAACGACAAGATATATGAAGCGGTCACGATAAGCGAAGGCGCCGAATATATCGGCGTATTCGATAAAGACAGCGATGTGGACTGGTTCCAATTCACGGTCAAGAGTCCGGTCTACGGAACGGTGGCATTGAAGAATCTTCCGTCCGAGCGGAACGTCGGCATGACGGTGATGACGAAGGAGCAGAAGAAGATCGCCGACGCGCGGAGCGGCGCCAAGCTGGAGCAGATAGCGGCGGGCGCTGTCCTGGAGCCGGGAACGTATTATGTCCGCCTGACGACGGATAAGAAGTTCGATACGAAATATTACCGGCTGTCCTTCCGCACCGAGCCGTTGGTTGAAGGCTTCCGCGATATCGGCGGCCACTGGGCTCAGGAAGCGATTGTGAAGGCCGTTCGTTCCAAGTGGATCGCAGGCTATGACGAGGCGCTGTTCCGTCCGAACCGGCAGATTACTCGGGCCGAAGCGGCGGTTGTATTGGCCAAAGCCTTCAAGCTGGGTGGAAGCATTCAGGAAGCTCCAGCCTTCACGGACGTTCCAGCGAAGCATTGGGCTTACGCCGATGTCTCCCGGGTCGCGAAGGCGGGAATCACTGGCGGCATCGGCAACCGTCGCTTCGGTCCGGCTCTGCCGGTCAAGCGGGCGGAGATGGCCGTCATGATGGGAAAGGCGCTCCGTATTCAGCCGAAGCGCACGGCAGAGGCTCCGTTCCGCGACGTGCCCGTGAACCATTGGTCCGCTCCGATGCTGTCCGCTATGAAGGAGGAGGGCCTCATCCAGGGGGTGGACGAGAACCTGTTCGCCCCAGATCGGCAGGCGACGCGGGCGGAGTTCGTGTCGATGCTCGCCAGGCTGTGGTAAGCGTCACATCGTGCGAGCGCAGCCTTCTTCACAAGGCAGCGTAAAAGAAGTGTTCAAGAAGGCGATTTTCAGCACCGCCGCCTTGAACAACCTATCTAAGGAGGCTGGGTTATGGACAATTCGTGGTCCAACCTATCGGCAACTGTCGGTTGGGGCGGAGTGGTGAACATGCTCATCACGCTGCTGTGTATCGGCATCGCATGGTGGTCGCTGCAGCATGTCAAGCTCGATCTGTTCATCCGCCATCCGCAGAGCCCGCAGGGTAAAATGCTGCATTTGCTCCTGGCAATTATCGTCGGACGCGTAGTGGCGGGATTCTTCATCGATTATTGGGGCTGGACGCAGTCTGTGCGTTATCTGTTTGGAGTGTAGGGCCGACGATTTCGGTGCTTGTCGAATAACATCGAATAAAGATGTTAACAATGGGAGTAGCCCCAAGTAAATTGTGGAAGGGTATGTCGGAAAATATCGCTTGTCGGCCCCGTTAGGCGGTGGTATGATGAGGGTTGGGCAAGAAAGAGACCTACCATCTTGTACAGTGATGTGAGGATGGGGTGAGAAAAGGCGCGGAGGGAAACATGATGAGTAAATTTATCGTCCGCGGAGGCAAACGATTGACGGGGACCGTCAGCGTAAGCGGCGCAAAGAATTCTGTGCTACCGATCATCGCTGCTTCGTTATTGGGAGAGCATAGCGTAAGTGTAATCTGTGACGCGCCTCCACTCGACGATGTCAAGACGATATGCCATGTGTTGGAGAAGCTGGGGGCCAACCTTACATATTCCAATGAAATCATTCGCGTAAACGCAGAGCATCTTCACTCGTATGAAGCTCCGTATGAGCTAGTGCGCAAGATGCGGGCGTCGTTCCTCGTTATGGGCCCATTGCTGGCCCGCACGGGTCAGGCACGAATCTCCTTGCCTGGCGGCTGTGCAATTGGAACGAGGCCTATCGATCAGCATCTGAAGGGCTTCGAAGCGATGGGTGTGCAGATTGGATTGGGTCAGGGCTACATTGAAGCAAAAGTGAACGGCCGACTGAAGGGCGCTAAGATCTATTTGGACGTGGCGAGTGTTGGCGCAACTGAAAATATTATGATGGCTGCAACGCTAGCCGAAGGCACGACGATGATTGAGAACGCGGCCCGCGAGCCGGAAATCGTCGATCTGGCTAACTATTTGAACAAGATGGGCGCTAAGGTGCGGGGTGCGGGTACTGGAGTCATTCGCATCGAAGGTGTAAAGCAGTTGCGCGGGGCCGAGCATACGGTTATCCCGGATCGGATCGAAGCGGGCACCTACATGGTGGCTGCGGCGATGACCGGTGGGGATGTGTACGTTGAGGGAGCCATTGCAGACCATCTCGGTCCAGTCATTGCGAAGATGGAAGAGATGGGCGTGCAGATCGAACCGGACGAGAACGGAATCCGGGTTCGGGCCGATCGGCCGCTCAAGGACGTAGACGTGAAGACGCTGCCTTATCCGGGCTTCCCTACGGATATGCAATCGCAGATGATGGCGCTTCTGCTCGTGGCGGAAGGCACCTCCGTCATCACGGAGACGGTATTTGAGAACCGCTTTATGCATGTCGATGAGTTCAATCTGATGTCAGCCAACATTAAGGTCGACGGACGCACCGCCGTCGTCACGGGAGGCGCCAAGCTCGTCGGGGCGAAGGTGTGCGCGACAGACTTGCGTGCAGGCGCGGCCTTAATCTGTGCCGGGCTGGTAGCGGAAGGAACGACCGAGGTGAGCGCGGTGCACCATATCGACCGCGGGTATGTCAATATCGCGGAGAAGTTGTCCGCTCTCGGAGCCGATATCTATCGTGTCTCGATCGACGAACAATCGCAGGAAGTGAAGGAAGAACAGGAAATTGCGCTGTTCAGCGCTCAGCCGACATGGGCATAGCCGGACTCCCGCTTCGCTCTCCTTCCAGCCATAGCTTGAATATACGAGAAGATACGGACTGAGATTCGCACCTACGCAGATTCGGATGCGGCGGATCCAGATGTCATTTGAAGCAAGAAGCGGTTCCTCTGCGGCAGAAGGAACCGCTTTTCGTTATGCCAGACTGTGGAGAGAGAACTTGTCAGACTCCGGTTCTTTCGTCTCCCAAAAAAGCATAGGATGGAAGTAGAATTACCCCGTCCCTCTATATCGGGTTCATAGAAAGAGGGAGCTATCGGGAGGATAAGGAGAGAGAACCTATGACCATGCTGCCGGCACGAATGTCTGCCAAGCGGTGGAAGGGCGGCTCCCGGGCAAGACGATCGTTCCGGCGGAACGACATGCTGGGACGAGCCGTCTTATGGGCGGCCGGCCTGATGGCGCTGATGGTGCTGCTGCCACTCGGGCTGGTAGACCGGCTGGCGGATCGGCCGCCTGCGGCAAAGACCGATCCCAGTCTGGCGCCGGCACCAACCATAACGGGCACGCCTAAGGGCGGGAAGGAAGTGCGCGTCTATCTGGCGAATGCACGCGAGATAGAGAGCGTCCCGCTGGAGCAATACGTGCGCGGCGTTCTTGCGGCGGAGATGACGGTCGCCTTCGAGCTGGAGGCGCTGAAGGCACAGGCAATCGCCGCCCGCACGTATATCGTGCGCCGCTTGCGGACGGGCGACACTGTCGGCGTCCCCAAGGGGGCTGACGTGACGGATACCGTCGCCCATCAGGCGTATATCTCGCTCGCCGAGCTGGCGAAGCAGCCAGAGCAGGCGATCGCGAAGCTCAACCTCGCTGTCAATGAGACGCGGGATCAAGTGATTACCTATCAAGGGGAGCCGATTATGGCCGCCTTCTTCTCGACGAGCAACGGCCATACCGAGAACGCCGAGGATTATTGGACGAATCCGGTTCCTTATTTGAAGAGTGTGTCCAGCCCTTGGGATGAGGCTGTATCTCCCCGGTACGCCGAGACGGTGGAGCTGCCGCTGAACGAAGTCCTGGAAAAGCTCAGCCTGACACCGACGGCGGTACCGGGTCTTGCGCAAGCCTCGCGGCCGGGCGGAGGTGGTACGGGAAGGACGTCCTCGGGCACAGCGGCTGGCGGCCAGCTGGCGGCGGATGTGCGCATCCTGTCCCGCACGGCCGGGAAGCGGGTGGAGGAGGTTCAATTCGGATCGAAGCGCTACAGTGGCCGGGATATCCGGGAGAAGCTGAATCTGCGTTCGAGCGCTTTTGATTGGGAACGGGACGGAGACAATCTGCGCATCACGACATACGGCTATGGCCATGGCATCGGCTTGAGCCAGTATGGGGCGCAGGGTATGGCGAAGCAAGGAGCGGCGGCCGAGCGAATATTGACCTATTATTATACAGGGGTGGAGTTGGACAAAGCTTCGAAGTTATTAACCACGGCCGCGCTGCCTTCCTCATAAGAGAATGATGAATCTAAAAAATTAGCAAACTTGCACGTATAAAAGCGATAGCCCCGGTAACAATGGTTATTGAGGTGATCGCAAATGAGTGAACAAAACCAAAACAACTCTAAAAACAAATCTACAACCAGTTCATCGGCTAACAATGCAGGGAACACGCCGGAAGCTTCCAAGCCAATACAGGGAGCGCAGGCGGTTCACACTTCCACATGGAGAAAGCTGTTGTCCAAGCGATGGGTCTTTCCTGCTTTGTACATGGCCGCAGCAGCAATCATCCTAACGTTAGTGTGGGTCTACCAGGATATGAACCGGCCGCTCGACCCGAACGCGGAGACGGCGCAGGTCGATCAGACGGTGGCAGATTCCAGAACACAGGCGGAGGGAACGGTCAACGAAGATGCGGTCGAAGTGGTTGCGTCCAACGAGACGTTGGGCTGGCCAGTGAAAGACGCGCAGGAAGTAGAGGTTGTCATGTCCTACTATGACGAGACGGCCAGCAAGGAAGAGCAAGCGGCGGCGTTGATAGAGTTCGAACAGACCTTTACGCCGAATGTAGGAATCGACCTGGCCCGCAAAGATCAGAAATCGTTCGACGTTCTGTCTGCGATGAGCGGTAAAGTCACCCGCGTGGAGCAGCATCCGAAAAATGGCTTCATCGTGGAAGTGGATCACGGCAGCGGCATGAAGACGGTCTATCAAAGTCTGGCAGATGTCAAAGTCGCGAAAGGCGATACGGCCAAGAAGGGCGATACGCTCGGAACGGCCGGACGCAACGAGCTGGAGAAAACATTAGGCGTGCATGTGCACTTTGAAGTGTACGACAATAACAAGCCGGTTAATCCGACGAATCTGCTGGCGAAAAATTAATCTTCTCCACTCTACGGAAGTAGGCGGAAGCGAACATGCTTCCGTCTTTTGCCGTTTTTTTGGGGGGAGTGGACAGCCTGGATTAAAATTTTTTCAGATCGTTCTATTTCGGTGGACAGCCCCCCCGCATCGCTTCCACACGGAATACGGCATCGAATTTTTTTTGCATGGCAGCGCCATTTTTTGACAGGACAAGCACCCAAGTTCCGCTCCCGTATCCCGGGCCGCTCCTCCCCGTCATGTTCAAATTTCTCGGTTAAGCCAGGCTTGTCAGGCGGTGCAACAACGCATAAGTGTGCGGCCTACTCATATAATGTACCAATTAAACCGAGTAGAGGGAGGCGGGAACGTGCACGATTACATCAAAGAACGGACCATAAAAATCGGCCGCTGCATCGTCGAGACCAAGCATACGGTTCGCACTATCGCCAAAGAGTTCGGCGTATCCAAGAGCACGGTACACAAAGATCTGACCGAACGGCTGCCCGAAATTAATCCCGATTTGGCGGACCAGGTAAAGCACATTCTCGAGTACCATAAATCTGTGCGGCATCTACGGGGAGGGGAAGCGACCAAGATCAAATACAAGAAATCGAGTTCAAAAAAACGTGAAGTAATGACGGCAGGGAGGTCCTAGCCGGCTGTTCCGAACATGCGAATCACCGCCGGATCGTATCGCCTCCTGGCTTTGTTCCGAATAAGACAGATCCTCCTTCATTCTTACATTGAATCCAGCGCTGTCAGTATGATATGGTAAACGATGAGTAAATATTTTGCAGGAATCGGTCGGATCTCACGAAAATCAGTTGAATAATGAATGTGGAGGCTCTTGAACTTATGTTAAGCAAGGATATTGGAATCGATTTAGGAACGGCGAATGTTCTCATCCATGTCAAGGGGAAGGGAGTTGTCCTCGACGAACCGTCCGTCGTGGCGATTGAGAGCGATGCCAAGCGTGTGCTAGCCGTTGGGGAAGAAGCGAGAAGAATGGTTGGGCGGACTCCAGGCAATATTGTGCCCATCCGTCCCTTGAAGGATGGCGTCATTGCCGATTTTGAAATTACGGAAACGATGCTGAAGCATTTCATCCAACGCGTCGGCGGCCGCAAATGGTACTCGCATCCACGGATTCTGATTTGCGCCCCGACGAACATTACCTCGGTAGAGCAGAAAGCGATCCGCGAAGCGGCAGAGCGAAGCGGCGCGAAGGAAGTATTTTTGGAAGAGGAGCCGAAGGCAGCGGCGATTGGCGCAGGCATGGATATATTTCAGCCGAGCGGCAATATGGTCGTCGACATCGGTGGCGGAACGACCGACGTAGCCGTGCTGTCCATGGGGGACGTCGTGACCGCCTCTTCTATTAAAGTCGCGGGGGACAAGTTCGACGACGCGATTATGCGCTATATCAAGCAGAAGTACAAGCTGCTGATCGGGGAGCGCACCTCCGAAGATATTAAGGTAAAAATCGGTACGGTTCGCCCGTCGGGATCCGGACAACAGCGCGAGATGGATATCCGGGGCCGTGACATGGTATCGGGCCTGCCATTTACGGTGACGATCACGTCGAACGAAGTGCGCGAAGCCTTATGGGATCCGATCTCCTCCATTGTGGCAGCCGCCAAATCGGTATTGGAACGGACACCGCCGGAATTGTCGGCGGATATTATCGATCGCGGAGTGATTCTGACTGGGGGAGGCGCATTGATGGACGGATTGGACGAGCTGTTGGCCGAGGAGTTGAAGGTTCCGGTGCTGATCGCAGAAGATCCGATGCATTGCGTCGTCAAGGGAACGGGCATGATGCTCGATAATTTGGATAAAGTCATTAAGAAAAGATTCATATAAACCGATATATATGGTATATTGTCTACAGTTACGGGAGGGGCTTCCATGATTAGAGGATTATATACTGCTGCAGCGGGTATGGTTACCCAGCAGCGCCGGCATGACACAGTGACGAATAACGTGGCTAACCTGCAGACGCCAGGTTATAAGGCGGTTACCGAAGTAAGCCGCTCCTTTCCCGAGATGATGCTGACCTTGATGGGCGACGATCCGGCCCAAGGCCAGCAGATCGGCCGGCTGAGCACGGGCGTATTCGCTGAAGAGAGCCGCTTGATGTTCACGCAGGGCGATCTACAGGAGACGAAGCAACCGGGCGACTTCGCGCTGCTCTCCGATATTCAGGTGCCAGGCGTTACCTTCGATGCGACGGGCAAGAGCCAGGATGCGAACGGCAATCCTGTCTTCCAGCCGGAAGCTTTTTTTACGGTGCAGTCCGGGGATGAGATCATGTACACCCGTGACGGCCGTTTTCATGTGAACGCGCAAAATGAACTGGTGACGTCGGATGGTTCGTTGGTGCTGAACCGCAATAATGCGCCGATCGTCCTAGAGAATGAACAAGCTCTGGAGTTCATCCAGGTGAACGGAGAAGGCCAACTGTTCGATACCCGGACCCGCACGCCGATCGCAGGTGGCGATCTGCTCATTAGCCGCGTCGACAATCCGAATGATTTGCTTCGGGCCGGTAATGGGCGCTTCCGGCTGCAGCAGGGGGCTGCCCAGGCTACCCCGGTGGCGGCAGGCGATGCGGTAGAGGTTCGCCAAGGCGTGCTGGAGCGTTCCAACGTGGATTCGGCACAATCGATGGTGGATATGATGACGGCATACCGCGCCTATGAAGCGAATCAGAAGATGGTGCAGTTTTATGACAAAACGCTGGATAAGGCGGTCAATGAAGTGGGCCGAGTCTAACGCCAGGGCAGGAGGAACGATATGAATCAGACGATGATAGCGGCTGCAGTCTCGATGAATGGCTTTCAGCAGAAGTTGGACATCATTGCGGATAATGTGGCGAATGTGAATACGAAGGGCTATAAACGCAAGACGGCATCCTTCGCCGACGTGCTGACGAACGTGCAGCAGCATAATGAAGACTTCCAGCAGCCTGGGCGGGTCACTCCGATGGGGTATACGCTTGGCTACGGCTCCAGGCTGACTGGGCTGAGCCGCGACATGAGCCAAGGATCTCTGCAGCATACCGGGGTCAGCACCGATGTGGCCTTGCAGGGGAACGCGTTGTTCGAAGTGGGCACCCCAACCGGCACCGCGTGGATGCGCGAAGGTTCGTTCCACTATATAATAGATGGGGATGAACGGATTCTTACTTCCGCTGAAGGTCATCCCGTTATGAGCACGAACGATACGGAGATTCGCATTCCGGCAGGCTATGAGATGAAGATCGATGAGGCTGGCCGGGTGTTCGGCGTGAAGACGGGCGAGCCGGACGAGGAGCTTGGACAAATGAAGGTGGTTCGGCCGCTGAAGCCGGAGCTGCTCGTACAGACGGAGAACAATCTGTTTGTGCTGCCGCAGGGAGCCGACCGGAACACGTTCGTAGAGACCTTGAATCTGACCGGGGATCGAACGGATCCGAATGCGCCTCACGTCAATGTGATGCAGGGCATGCTGGAAGAATCGAACGTGTCGATGGTGGACGAGATGGCGGAATTGATTCAGGCGCAGCGGGCCTATCAGTTGGCTTCGCGGGCATTGATATCGGGTGATGCGATGTGGGAGCTGGCCAATAGTCTGCGTGCGTAATGAAGCAGGTGAATAACAATGAGTGACGAGAAGAAGATGCCGCACTTCGATCCGGAGCAGCAGGATATCTCGCTGCAGCGCATGGCGCGCAGCCGGGAAGAGGAGGCGGTTCCGCGCGATCCAAGGAATGCGGGTGCGTCGAGGTCGGCCCAGCATCATGAAGCGGTGGAGCAGATGACCGCACGCAAGCCGCAGTACCGTAATGACACAGAGAAGACAGAGGGACATCCGGACGGTACCGCGAAAAAGGAGTCGTCCCGTCCGGTCAAATGGTTGGTCCGTCTAGTTATTGTTCCGCTGACGTGCGTTTTGACGCTGATTGCAGGGTTGATTAGCGGATACGTCGTCGTAGGCAAGGGCACTGTGGAGGAAGCACTCAATTTTGATACGTGGAGACACCTGTTCCAACTGGTGTTTTCCTGATATTGGCCCCGCCTTGGCGGGGTTTTTTGTCTGTTTTTCTCCCTCGTCCACTTCTAGTGCCGATGTAACCGGTTCTGCGCTTGAGCTTGTGCGGTTTTCATTTTCATAGCAGGCATGTATAATGGGTTGGAGGAACTGTAATATGGGGGGGACTGGAGGGCTTGCGTTTGAATTTTCCTAATGTGCTGACCATAGTTCGATTCATTCTTATCCCCGTCTTTTTGACTTTGTTCTTCTTCGGTGAGCGGTTCGCCGCATTCGGCATCTGGCTGTTGGCGGGACTGACGGATATCCTCGACGGATATCTGGCCCGCAAGCATAATATGGTGACTCCGGTAGGGATGATGCTTGATCCGCTGGCAGACAAGCTGATGATGTTGACGGTCATGCTGTCATTGCTATGGGCCGGCGATCTGTCTATCGCCGCGGCGCTGGCGATGCTTGTGCGCGATGTGGGGATGATCGCGGGGGCAGCGCTGATGCATTTCAAGGGCAAGCGAACGGTTTCCGCCAACTGGATGGGCAAGCTGACGACGGTATTTTATTATATCGCCATATTGTTTATTTATTTTCAATGGCCGCAAGCGCATACCATCTTATGGGGCGTCATCCTGTTCTCCTTCATAACGACCTTCATGTATCTCGTTCTCGTCGTCCGCGTGAACCGAATGAGCGAAGCATAAATGGTGGTGAGCCCATGTCTCAGCGTGTTCATAGCCATGAGAATAACAAAGAGCCTCCCGTAACAGCGCCTCGCCGCGGGGAAGCTCTCTATCTTAACCTTCATGCCTGCAGTCATTGAAGGATGATGTTAGTGTAGACGGGAAGGACCTCTTTTATTCATCCAGTCCTGAATTTATCGAAAGGAGCATGTGCACATGTTAAATATGGAACAGATTCAAGAAATTATTCCTCATCGCTATCCATTTCTTCTGGTGGATCGGATTGTGGAGCTGGAAGAAGGCCAACGCGCGGTTGGCATCAAAAATGTCACGATGAACGAGCCGCATTTCGCCGGACATTTTCCGGGCTATCCGGTCATGCCGGGTGTATTAATTGTAGAAGCGTTGGCTCAGGTCGGGGCTGTCGCGATATTGAAGCTGGAGCAGAATCGAGGGAAGCTGGCCTTCTTCGCTGGCATCGATCACTTCCGGTTCCGCGGGCAGGTTGTGCCTGGGGATACGCTGACGCTGTCGGTCAAGATTACTCGCCTGAAAGGAAGCGTTGGGAAAGGCCAAGCCGTAGCCAAGGTCGGCGACCAGGTTATTGCGGAAGGCGAGTTGATGTTCGCTTTGGCGGACCGCACGTAAAATAAAGGCACGGAATCACGATATTATGCAATGATTCGGCATGGTTCGGTTATTCTATACGATAAGCGATCTGTGATCGAATCATTATGTCTTGTTCCTGTCGAATGAGGTCACATGCTCTCGGGTGATGGCCGGCAGATTTCGACATAGAGCATCCGTGCCGGGATTGGATTAAGGAGGGAACTTCGTGCTTCAACAGTTGGAAAGATGGAACCGCCGCATGAAAAAGTGGCTGTGGCTGCTTGTTATCGTCGGATTGGTGGCTGCCATACCAGTTGCTGTCCAGCGGGTTCAGACGGAGCAATCATCGAATCAAGTAGAATTGGTTGTGAATTATCGCAATCTGGTGGAGGCTGCCGCTTATGCACCTCATCCGGCGAATGATTTGAATGAACAGCTCGATCGGTTGAAGGAAGCCGGCGTCGTATCAATGGCCATGTTCGAGAGCTCGTTGGCCGAGCTTCGCAATGCCAATCGCGTCCTGCTGTATAACTCTCAGGATGCGGCTGTGCTCGATCAGAAGGCGCCGCCTCTCAATGAAAATTATACATATGTGCTCTTCACGAGTCCGGAGGATGCGGAGCGGCTGTCCCCGATGATCGAGAAAACGTTCCTCGGTCTTGATATTCATGTGCGCCTGTGGAGCGGGAGGAATGGCCTTATTATCGAGGCGCCTGTAGAGAGCGCATCCATGAAGCCGCTGCCGCAGGATCCGATTGCGATCGAGCAACTGCTCGCCAAAGGGTTCCACATCGTGCCGCGGCTGTCCGACGTGCTCCCGTACAACCAGGAGCAGGTGGAAGCACTGCTGAAGAGCTATCGCGATATCGGCGTGAAGACGATTATATTTGACGGCGAGTCGGTCAAGGGCTTCAATGATGATCTAGAAATGAATAGCCTGACTGCATTTGCCGGTTTGTTGAAAAAATATGATATTGCGATTGCTGCCATCGAAGGATTGACGGTGGAGCAAAAAGGGCTGAAGAAGCTGGCGTATTTGACGGACTATAATGTCATCCGCCTGCACTCCATTACTGATCAGGAAGCGTTCAATGAGCCGAATGTGCTGGGTGATCGGTTGTCTCTCGCGACCAAGGACCGGAATATTCGGATGATTTATTTCAATATCGGGATCAAGAAAGATTTCACCAAAGCCGAAATCGTCAATTCGATTGACAATATGCTTCACAGCTTGCAGGAACCTGGCCATGCCATTGCCTCAATTGAAGCCAATGGATATACGTTAGGCCAGGCGGAAGCGTTCCATGTCGTCGATGCGCCATGGCAGCGCTATGCGAAGCTGCTGGTCGTCGTCGGCGGAGTTGCGATGATCGCGCTTATGATCTCGTTCTTCGTTCCTTACGTGATGCTGCCGGCCTTCCTTATCGGCCTGATCGGCAGCGCAGGCTTGTTCGTACTGAAGCCGAATCTGCTGGTGCAGGCGCTCGCTCTCGGTGTTGCCATCAGCGCACCGACGATCGCGATGGTGCTTGCTGTCCGCCGGGTCGATATGAATCCGACGGTTACGGCGGGGGGAGTCCGGTTGGCCAAAGCGCTCGGATTATTCCTTCGCACCACGGTGTTGTCGGTCATGGCGGTTCCGTTCGTGATTGCGCTGTTGAATCATATTACGTACAGCCTAGTGCTGGAGCAGTTCCGCGGCGTCAGCCTGCTTCATTTCGTGCCGATTGTCTTGACCGCGCTGAATCTGTTCCTATATCGGGGCGAATCGGTATTCAAGGAAAGCAAGCGGTGGCTGTTCATGCCGATTACGGTGTTGTGGGTCGTAGCTTTGGGCGTCGTTGGCGTGGGCGGGCTGTTTTACCTGTCCCGTACCGGCAATGCCGGTACACTGCTTCCGGGGGAAGCGACCTTCCGGGCGCTGCTGGAGGATACGATTGGCGTCCGTCCGCGCAATAAGGAGTTCCTGCTGGCCCATCCGCTGCTGATTGCGGGCGCCTTCATTGCTTATCGCTACCGCTTCGGTGCCTACTTGTTCATTCTTGGATCCATTGGCCAGTTATCCATGGTAGATACGTTCGCCCATATCCATACTCCGGTCATGATTTCGCTGGTTCGAACCGTATTGGGCATCGGGCTTGGCATCGTGGTCGCGCTTATCTTCGTGCTGATCTGGACTATCATTGAAAGGTGTTGGGAGGCATGGCGGCCGAAGTTCGAAGCATAGCGCTGTCTGGTTATTACGGGTTCGGCAACAGCGGAGACGAGGCCGTGCTGCTGTCGATTCTGACCGCGCTGGAGCGGGCGGGCCAGGAGCAGGGCATCCGGATTCAACCGATCGTCCTGTCCGCTGATCCGATAACGACCTCCAGGCTCTACGGGGTGCAAGCGGCGCACCGGATGAAGCCCGGCGAGCTGTGTGGCGCGATCCGCGAATGCGACGGCTTGATTAGCGGCGGCGGCAGTCTGCTGCAGGATGCGACTAGCTGGAAGACGATCCCGTATTATTTGGCGGTATTGAAGCTGGCCCAGTGGTTCCGCAAGCCGACCTTCATTTATGCACAAGGGGTGGGGCCGATCGGAAGACAGGCCTTCTACCCCTATATCCGCCGCGTGTTCAACAAATCGGCTTATTTGTCCGTTCGCGATCCGGAGTCGGCGGAGTTGCTGGCCCGCATGGGCGTGAATCGGGAACGCATCGATATCGTTCCCGATCCGGTTATGGGGCTGGAGCTTCCGCATCGCCGGGGAGCCATGGAGGAGAACGGGCTGCATGCGGAAGGGGACGGAAAGGGTTTTGATACCGTCGGCCGTCCGATCGTAGGCGTGTCGCTTCGCTTCTGGAAGGACGATCGCTCGGATATGCGGGCGATTGCGGAACTGTTGAAGCAGGCGGCCCGCAATCGGCCTGTGCATCTGCGCATGCTCCCGTTCCACGGGGAGGCGGATAGGGACGCGTCGCAGTATGTCATGGACCTGCTGCGGGAAGAGGCTCCAGCCTGGATCGGGGATGCGGATTCCGCTCAGGGCGAATTGGCAGAGGGCGGCGGCTCGGTAATGAGCCTGTGCCCGGCACAGGAGCATCCGCAGGCCATGCTGTACGAGGCCAGCCGTTGCCGCGTGCTCGTCGGAATGCGCCTGCATTCGCTCATCTATGCTGCTTCCCAGGACGTTCCGATGGTCGGCATATCCTACGACCCGAAGATTGACCAGTTCTTGCACCGGCTTGGCATGACGGCGGCCGGTTCGACGGACAGCCTTGACAGCAAGGCTGCGGCTGATGAACTGGAGAAGCTCCTGGATGGTGCCGACAGTTGGCGGGAGGAGCGGCGGAACGCGATTGCAGCATTGAAGGGCGAAGCGATGACTCCTGCGCAACATATCGTCCGCAGGCTGCGCGAGAAGATATAAAGTGGGTGATGCATGATGGGCCATATCGACAGTCTGGCGGAAATACCCGCCGTGTCTATCTATGGAATCCGCTTTTCCAAGCTGAATATGAAGGATACGGTTGCCTGTCTGGAGAATGCAATAATAAGCGGGCATTCGATCCAACTGATTACAGCCAACCCGATCATGGTGATGACGGCATTGGAGAATGATAAATTCATGAATGTCATGCAGCAGGCTGATCTGATCATTCCGGATGGGACAGGCATCGTATGGGCCGCGAACTATGCAGGCGATCCGGTGGCGGAGCGGGTAACGGGCTTCGACTTGCTGCATGAGCTGATGAGGGCAGGGGAGGTTCGCCGGTGGAAGGTATTCCTCCTCGGCGCGGCGCCTGATGTGGTTCAAGCTGCAGCGGAACGGTTGCGTCAGCAATATCCGCTGGTTCAGATCGTTGGCGTCCGTGACGGCTTCTTCAGCGAAGCGGAGGATGAGGCGGTCGTGCAGACCATTCGCGAGGCCGCTCCGGATATTCTGTTCGTCGCCCGGGGCCTCGACACGCAGGAGCCGTGGATTGCGAAGCATCGCCACCGGCTGCAGGTTCCACTGATGATGGGAGTCGGGGGAAGCTTCGATGTCATCTCCGGCAGCAGTAAGCGCGCTCCTCTATGGGTGCAGCGGCTGCGGCTGGAATGGCTGTACCGCTTGCTTCGGGAGCCGAAGCGCTTCGGCCGGATGATGGCCTTGCCGAAGTTCGCTTGGAAAGTGATGCGCGATAAAGATAAGGTGACAAAAGTGCATTGAAATGGAGCCCGTGCTTATGATCTCGTACAAATGCTCCATAATCTGCTGTTGGAATTTCCCTAATGAACGGAGTATAATTCAATGCGGTAACATAAATGGGGGTTGAAACAACCGATGATAACCTTATATGCAATAGGTGGACTGGTTGCTTTGCTGCTGGCCACCGGTTTGACGCCGCTAGTTAAGAAGTTCGCGATAAAAGTCGGTGCAGTCGACGTGCCCAATGTACGTAAAGTGCACACCCGCATTATGCCGCGCATGGGCGGATTGGGGATTTTCGCTGCTTTTGTGATTACGTTATGTTTATTGGCATTATTTGTTCCTGACATCTTGTTCGGACACCGTGATTCCAGCTTAATATGGGCGTTGCTCTCCGGCGGCGCCATTATCGTGCTGACGGGTGCGCTGGATGACCGCTTCGAATTATCGGCCAAGGTGAAGCTGGTCGGTCAGATCATCGCCGCCTGTGTTGTCGTGTTCGGATTTGATCTGACAGTTGACTTCGTCAATGTGCCGTTCGGCGACCAATATTTGAATATTGAATCCTGGATTGCCATTCCGCTGACGATCTTCTGGATCGTAGGCGTGACGAATGCCATTAACCTGATTGACGGGCTGGACGGCTTGGCTGCTGGTGTATCCGCCATTTCCATTGCCACCATTCTCGCCATGGCCGTCTTCATGGGCAATACGATGGTTATCTTATTGTGCGCCGTACTGCTTGGCAGCATCATCGGGTTTTTGTTCTTTAACTTTCACCCGGCGAAAATATTTATGGGGGATACCGGATCGCTGTTCCTCGGGTTCGGCCTGGCGGTGTTGTCCTTGCTAGGCTTTAAGCAGATTGCTATCGTCTCGTTTATTACGCCGCTCTTGATAATTGGCGTTCCATTATCGGATACGTTTTTCGCGATTGTGCGCAGAGCGGTGCAGAAGAAGCCGATTTTTGCACCTGACAAGGGGCATTTGCATCACTGCTTGCGCGAGCTGGGTTTCAGCCACCGCAAGACGGTGCTCATCATCTATGCCATTGCCGCTTTCTTTGGTGTACTGGCTATCATTCAGTCGGTGGCGGCCTCGCATGATGCGAATTGGGTGACGTTTGTTGTGATCTGTATTCTGATCGTATCGCTTCAGCTCGGCGCCGAGATCATCGGTATCGTCAGCAAGACGAAGCGCCCGTTGTTGAATATGATTCATCGCATGCGCGTGAAGGCAAATGCGGATTCGCGGTCGGAATAAGGACTCGCGCTGTAGATAGAATCAAGCTTGCTCCACAACCGGAGCAAGCTTTCTTTGTGTTTTTACCCCATGTGTAGGGTGTGCCGGGACTGGCTTTTTTGTCAAGAGGTAACTCGATTTTGGTAATTGCCTAAAAAATATGCGATGTAAAACCGATAAAAAGAGGTATGTAGCGTTGGAATAAATACAATCATATGGAGGCGATACAATGCGTGCTTGGCTAAAACCATTGTGTATGCTGCTCGTCATTGCCTTGATATCCGCGTCGATTCCGCTGGATATGGCCAAAGCGGCAGATGAAGATGATGCCAGATATTTTCACTTTTCCAATTTGAGCACAGTTAAAGAACATCCGACCCAGGTCAATACCGATACGATTGAAGTGCAAGGAACCTTCAACGGGGTTTCCTCAAGTACGATCGGCTATCGGGTAGAATTGGAAGTTAACGGCGAAATCGTTAATACGGCGTATGGAACCGATGTGAAGCCGACGATTAGCGGAAACTCGTTTATTTTCCGCGCGGTTCCGCTGCAGACGGGATTAAATATTGTAACGATCACCGGTCTCGGACCGAACGGCAACACGGTAGAGGCGAGCGCCTTTGTTGAATTCAGCAACGTGCCGGCTATCTCCGACATCAAGCTGTCGGACGGCAGAGTGCTCGAATCCGGCATGCCGCTTATTTTTAAAGGCGACTCGGCCTCTCTATCCCTCAAGGCGCCGAATGCGTCAATGGTGACGGTGAACGGGCTCCAAATGTTCAACGGCGGAGCGGGCACGTTCGTCTCTTCCGGGATTGTGCTTCAGCCCGGCTTAAATGAGATCGTGATCGTGGCCACGAACGGCAACCTGACGTATACCCTTACGCGTTATATTATTTCATACAATGGCGCTCTTACCGGCTATGACACCTTTATTGGTACCAGTGCCATTGACGCGACGGCGAATCACTATGTGTCCGCTCCGGTCAGCGGCACGGTCAAAGGGAAGTTTATCGTGCCGAAGTCGCAGCAGAACAACACGCCTGCACCACCGAGCGTCGAGGTGGTCATTACACAGGATAGCGATGGCTCTGAGGTGTTCAAGGAGTCCGGCATCACGAACGTGACGAAGAAGGAAGAGGGATCGGATTATATCGTTTATGAGTATGAGACGGTCGGTACAGCTTCTCCGCCTTCGACCGGGAAGTATAACTTGAACTTAAGGGTTGCCTTCGATGGCCAAACGCGGGTATTCCCTAATCACTTCACGGTCAGAGACGCGAATGCGGCTGAGATTGTAGCTGTAAAGCAACTGTTCAACCCGCAGGAGAGCGGAGGCACGGTATCGTTCAGTGCGGAAGCAACGTTTGCCCAGAACAGCACCTTGTTCGAATTGCCGCTCTATTTGAAGTTGGAGTTGAACAATTACGCCAATCAAACGATTACGGTAACCGATTGGCAAAACAACAAGCAAGTCGGAGCGCCTACGTTCCAAAGTGACACTAACTTGAAGACGGCCAACGGTGAACCGGTCATCCGCATCAATATGATGCCGGCCGGGGAACAGACGCTGAAGATCGAAGTCGGCGGGGAGATTTACGAGATTAAGGTAAGCTATGCGCCAGGTCCTTATATTAAGCTGACGAACGTATTTGACGGCAAAACGTTCGATATGGCGGATGGACTGTCTCGAATCCAAGGCCGCCTCGTCAATTTCAATCTGCAGAACACGACGGAAATGGATCAAACTTATATTACGTTTAACGGAAAAAAAGAAAAGCTAACGGGGATTAGTACCGCGACTGGAGATTTCGATCATCCGCTGACAGGCGGACTGGTGGCAGGCCCGAATAAGATTACGATCGACGGGGTAGCGAACGGAATTCCACTTAGCTATACAATCACCGTATTCTTCTTCTCAAAGGATGTTCCGGCGATTGTGAAGCTGTATCCGGTGCCGGCGGCAACCGATACGGCCAATCCGAACAAGGAAGATACGGAGCAGAAATTTAAGCTCACGAATGATTATGAATACGTGACGAAGGAGCGTTCGGCTGACGTATGGGTGGAAATCCAGAACGCGACCTCGATGAATGTGTCTATCGATGGCAAGCTGGTCGCGACTCTGGACGAGAACGGCTTAGATAACGGCAGCCCGAATACAAATCCGGCGATTCTATTCAAGGAAAAGAATCCGGCGACGGGTTCCTACTTGTTCTTGCTGCACAACCTGGAGTTCCCGACTTCCGGCAAGACAAATGTGAGCATTGAGGTGCGTAAAGGGGTTGCGACGGCTCGCCAGACGCTGGAGATTACGCGCGAGCAGAGTCCGTTCGAGATCCTATCTCCGAAGCTGCCGGAGGAGAGTGTCGTAAACCAAAACTTCTTAATGGTAAGTATTCGTGCGGAAGGCGCGGATCAGGTGCTGATCGGCAAGCAGGAGCTGGTGAAGGGCGAGCAGGATATGTTCCGGGGCGAGATTACGCTCAAGAAGGGCAAAAACACAATCAAATTTACGGTTGTGCAGGGCGATCAAAAGATTAACGGCTCATTTGAAGTAAACTATGCGGATGCCGCATTGCCAGGCGCCCAATACAAGACGACGCTCGGCAAGAACGGCAAGCTGTCCACCTTCGGAGGCGATCTGGTCGTGCAGTTGCCGAAGGGCACGATGTTGCGCGACATGAACCCTAGTCCGGGCCAGACGCCGAAGGAAATTCAGTTGTTCGACAGTCAGAATCTGTTGTTTGGCATCGCCGACTCGGATGATGGGCGGACGATTACGCGCGAGAACCAGGTTGGCGTGCGTAAGTCGGTAATCGGTGGAGACGATGAATTCCTGGATGGCCAAATCCGGCGGATCGAACCGGACGAATTTGCGCGCAGCGTGCTGTTGCCGAAGGCGCATTTCGGACTCGGTTCCCAACTCTATTGGATCGATGCGGGATATTTCAGTTCAGAAGATAGTGTTCTGAATCAGGATTATAAGCTGGTCAGTCCGTCGCATCCTTATGATGAGTCGAAGAAGTTCTACGAACGCGGCGACCGGATGTGGCTCGAACCGACCCAACGCGGCACCATTACGATTAAGTATGATCCGATGATCGTGAACGAGCAGGCGCGCAATATCGCCATATGGCGTTGGAACAATACGAACAATTCTTGGGAAAATCTCGGGGGAACACTGGACACGAAGAAGAAGACCGTTACGGCACCGTTCGACGGCTTCGGCTACTATGCCGTCTTTGGGGTGCGCTACAGCTATGACGATATTATTTCACATAAATATGCCCGCAAGAGCCTGGAGTTGATGCTGTCCCGCGGGTTCATGAAGGCGAAGAACTTGAATGAGTTCGGGGTATACGACAGTATTACCCGCGGCGAAATGGCGACGATGCTCGTGAAGATGCTGAATATTCCGCTGGACTACGATCCGGATAACTTGACTTTCGATGATGTAATCAACTACGAGGTTCCGGATCTGCTATGGGATTACCGCTATATTGAGACGGCTGCCCGCAAAGGAATTGTCCGTGGTCTCGCTCCACGCCTGTTCGCGCCGAACAGCGAGCTGACCCGCCAAGAAGCCGCTGTGATGATTTCACGCGCTCTGAACTTGAAGATTGGCGACCCTGATAAGGATCTGGCCAACTTGCAGAAGACGTTCACAGACGCCAATCTCATCGATCACTACAGCATAAGCCCTACCCTTGCCGTGACGAAGGCCGGTCTCATTAGCGGCATTCCGAACGCGCTGCAGGAGGGCCAGAAGAAGCAGACGTACCGCTTCGATCCGAAATCGAATCTTACGAGGGCCGACGCTGCGGTCATTGCGGAACGCGTCTTGAGTAAAATAAAATAAGCGGTCATTGTTTAACCCGTTCCTGCGACGGGTAACAGAAGGGAAGAGCCGAACTGTGCTTCGGCTCTTCTTCGTCTGCATTTGCATTTGCCCCCCCAATTCTGTGAGAGGTTGTGCAAAATTGTTGTTCGTGGGTGAACTTACATTGGTTGGCAAACATTAGCCCGTGACGAATGAATTGAATCGCGCTATACTGTTTCTTGTGACAACGAGTGGTTCTTGCTTACAAAACTTCGCACATAAGAAACTCGGCGGAATGTGAGGCAGAGTCATGCACTATACATGGTGGACAAGCGGTGTTTTTGAACTCTTCATGAAGCGCCTGAAAAAGTTGAGAATTTTTTTTAAAAGCCGCAACTTTTTCGAACAACGTGCGTTTATATACATGAAGTTGAAAAACAAAGGGATAAATCCATTAGTGTTCCCTGTATTTCACAAAAATATGCTTTACGCTAGTCGTTTGTCATTGTATAATGTTTAGAGTAGTATGAACATTTCTACTTATTCTCATTTGTTTACTAGTTTCTGTGGCATGTCTCATGTTACAGACTTAATTTTTGAATACAAGTCGCTCTTAACTCTGGGAAGGGGGTGAATCGGCGAATGAGGAAAATGAGCTATCAATTTTCTAAGCAAGATTCTCAACAAACGAAGGAATTTAGAGGAGGAGACAAAAAGGTTATGAAGAAAAGATTGGCAATGCTGCTTTCCGTGGCTATGGCGTTCTCCATGTTCGCTAACGTAGCTTTCGGTGCTGATGCAGCTAAGACGACACAAGAGAAGTTTGATACATTGAAAGAAGCTGGAGTATTTGACGGGTATCCTGGATCCGACGATGCACGTCTGGATCAAAGCCTGACTCGCGCTGAGTTCGCGAAAGTGGTTGTTAAAGCTCTCGGCTTGAAAGAAGTAGAAGGCGTGTACTCCTACAAGGACAAGAACTATGGTCCTAACCACTGGGCAGCGAAATACATTGAAGCAGTTACCGATGCAGGCATGATGCAAGGTGTCAACACAGCGAAGAAACTGTTCGGCACGAACGACAACATTACCGTTCAAGAAGCGGCTAAAGTTTTGGTTCTTGGATACAAGCTCGATATTCCGGAAAACTCCCAAAACAACGCTTCTGACTGGGCGAAGGACTACTTCCAAGCTGCAGTTGACGCAGGTCTGATTTCCAAGGATGCAAATCCTAAGGCGAGCGCAACTCGCGCTCAACTGGTAGAAGCAATTTACGCGGCCGATGAAATGGCTAAAGGACCTAAAGTTGAGTCCACAAAAGTCATCGATTCGACAAACGTTGAAGTAACAATGTCCGACAAGGAAGTAGTTAAAGTCGAATTGAAAGATGCTCTGAAAGCCAATGTAGAAACGGAAATCACGTTTGAATACAAAGGCAAAGAGTACAATGCGAAGGTTACTTATGTCGTGACCGATGCAACGAAGGTTGAATCCGTAACAGCTGACAACCTCCGTGAAGTTCATGTTAAATTCGATGGTGAAGTTGACCCAATCACGGGTGAAGACGAATCCAGCTACTCTTTGAACAACGATGGAAAAATCAAATCCGTCAAATTGTCTGCTGACAAGCGCGAAGCTGTTTTGACAGTTTACGTCGGGTCCGATGAAAACACAGGCCTTGTTAACCAAAAAGAATACAAATTGACGGTTAGCAATGTCCGCGCTGGAAATGCGGTTATTACAGCGAAAGACATTAAATTCTCTCCAGTTGATTCTGCGGTGCCTACCGTAGACAAAGTGGAAGCTTTGGGAACGAAAGCAGTCAAAATCACTTTCAGCGAGCCAATCAAAAAGGCGACTAACAGCAACCTGAAAATTGATGGCACAATCGTTGGTGGTTCGACCGATATCACTGGCAACACAGTTATCTTCAAACTTTACAGCACGGTTTCTGTGGGAGAGCACACCCTGTCCATTGAAGGTGTGGAAGACTTCGCAGGCTTCAAAAACATTTTGACAGAGCAGAAATTCAATGTAGTTGAAGATAATACAGCTCCAACTATTGAGAATGTTGAAAAAGCTACTTTTGAAAAAGTAACATTGAAGTTCAGCAAGCCTGTTGACAAGTCCACAGTTGCTTCCGGCAATGTTTACTGGATGCAAGGATCCACGAAAAAGTATGCAAATAAAGTAAATGTTATTGCTGATGATGTATACGAATTTGAATTCAGCGAATCGAATCGTTTGCTGTACACTACCGATCTGTATGTAACGGGTGTTAAAGATTACTCCAACAATGCAATCGCTAGCGATGCTAAGATTCAAGTGAATCCAGTTGTTGATCAAACTCGTCCAGAAGTTATTAATGTTGAAGTCGAGGATGATTTGAAAACAATTGAGATTAAATTCTCGAAGTCTTTGAATGCTGATTCTGCGAAGGAAAGCAAAAACTATGTTATCAAAGATAAAGATGGCAAAGAAGTTGCTAAGCTGAAAGAAAGCATTAAGCTTGACGACAAAAAGGTTACGATTTCCCTGTTCCAGAAGTTGGATGAAAGTGAAAGCTATACTTTTGAAATTACCGGTGTAACGGATAACACAACATTGAAAAATGTAATGATGCCTTACTCCGCTAATTTAGAAGTAGGTAACGTATCGAAGCCTAAACTCGAAGCTATTACAAAAGTTAGTGGTACTGACAATCAAATTATTGTAAGCTTCAGCAAAGAAATGGCTACAAGTGGCGAAGGTTCGGTTATCGAAGCGAAATATTACGCGTACGAATTGACATCGGGCGGCGGTAAAAAGGAACTGCCAGAAGATACATCCTTCAGCGTCTCTTCTGATCGCAAATCGGTAATTATTACGATGCCAAGAGATGAAGTGAAAGTTGAAGACATTAAGATGTTCTATGTTCAACTGGTTAAAGACACGGCTGGCAACAGTCTGAGTGGATTGCTTGACAACAAACAACCAGTGGAAGCAGAAGCGCTTAAAGCTAAGGAAGTTGCAGCTACTTCCAGCACGGTGATTGAAGTAGAATTTGATCAAACCCTGCAATCTGGATCTGCTGCAGTATCGGATTTCACGGTTTATGCGGGAACTTCTACACTGTCCATATCCAATGCGGTTGTTGATGGTTCGGTAGTTAAACTGACTTTGTCTGATTCCGATGAACTTAATGCAGATGCTACATTCGGCAGCAGCAATAAAGCAGTTACAGTAACAGTTCACAAAAATGGTTCTCTTGTAACTCCGGCTGGAAAACATGTTGCCGACAAGCAAGAAAACATTACAGTGGCTGACGAAATCAAGCCAGAAGTAGACAAACTTGCAGCAAAAACTGTAACTGACGATACGTATGCGGTGGATGTTATCTTTAACGAAACATTGGCTGCGGGTCTTGATGCAAATAAAATCGTTTATGACTTTGAAGTGAAAGCGGATGGAGATACATTGACTCCAAACGTTGACTTCACGGTAGAAGTAGATAGTGGAACTACTAATCGTATTACGATTAAGCTTACTCCAGCAGTTTACGCTAAATATGCTGGTAAAGACAATTTGCTTGAAGTTCGCGTTAAGCCTTTCCCAAGCTTCATCAAGGATGTAGCAGGTAATAACGCCGAAGGTTCGGATGATTTCGAAGCAGCATACATTAAGTAATCATTTGTTTCATAATTAAGAAAAAGAGCTTGCCTTAGGGCAAGCTCTTTTTTAGTATGACGAAAGTGTAATATTTCTTTTTGGTTGAAACCGAAACTTTCTTAGCATATGGAGCGTTTAATAGTATAAGAAGACTCTAAAAGAGTATAAGAAGAGTTTATAATGGAGGTTATCAAATTTGAAAAAAAATGCATTTGCTCTAATATTAACTACATCGTTGTTTTTGACACAAACGGGCTCTCTTTTGATGGTATCCGAGAATGCTTCCGCTGCTCAAGCGAATACAAAATCAATTTCAAAAAATAATCAGCAGCAACAAAACTCCCAAGTACATACGTTAGCGGAACTTAAGCCAGTAAACATGAGTGCCAAAAGCTATGTGAAGTTATCAGACGTAAATATTGTCTCTCAAGAAAATGCTAATATTTTAACGTACACGTTGACTTATTATAATAATGACAATACAGCAATGCCATTAATTGATTATTGGACGCGGGTAAAAACAAAAAGTGGAACCGTCTATAGTTCCAGCTTGGTGACAAGTGATAAAGATAAAAATAAGGTGCCCCCACAATCTCAATTAAGTGTTACGTACTATTCCAAAATTGCACGTCATTTAAAGGCAACGGACTTAACTTTTACGTTTCTCAAGTGGGATTTCAGCAAGCCTAAATTTGAAAATCAATTGGGCTCATTTGCGATTCCCGCAAATTATATCACTTCGACTCCAGCAGGGAAATCACGGACAGTAAGCATCAACGATGTTCCCGTAAAGGCGAGTATCGGGCAGTTTATCACCTTTCCGAATGACGATGATAACTTCGTAAATGTGGCGCTGAACCTAGAAAATGCAGGATATCAGTTGCTGGATGGAATAAGTAGTAAATTTGTTATTCGCACAAGTAAAGGGGCTACCTATCCTCTTGTTGCGGACGAAGCAAGTAAAGATATTAAATTACGTCCTAATGAGAAAAAAACGCTTAATTTTATGACGAAGATTCCAAAAGGAATTGATCTTGCGAATTCAGAACTACAAGTTTTAAATGAAGATGAAACGATAAAAGCGGATATTGCAACCGCAACCTTTCAACTTCCGACAGCAAATTCCCAAGATGTGACAACTACCGAATATGAAACGAATGTAATTGCGGTAGATAACACAAAGCTTCAAACCCAAATTCAAACCTCATGGGCACTGCATGGAACGGATAAAAATAACGTAGTCATTAACTTTAGTATTGAAAACATCGGATCGAAATCAGTGAAAGTGCCTAACTATAAATTTGTTTTGTTCACTAGCAAAAACAATCAATACATTATCGACACACAACAACTGGAAAACTTGACGTTAAAGTCAAAAGACAAAATGACGCTTCGCCTTAGTGTTGAGGTACCGAAAGAAGAGGACCTAAACAAATTAACACTTCATGTAAATCGACCGTCAGATTCGGAGTCGCAAGAAACTCAATATGAGTACCCTGTAGGAATATATAAAGTGCCTGCTCCGATTTTGATGGAGAACTCAATCGGACAGGAATACCATGTTGAGAATAAATACGGCACATTCGGTCTTTCCTTAGAAAATATTCAGCGCTTGCCATGGATAGATGGGGATATGCTCTCGGCAAAGGTGAGCATTAGAAACAAAGATAATTCGACAGTGCAGCTTCCGAATATGGAGGGCGTATTTAAAATCGACTCTGCAAGCACAAGTGGAGGATCGAAGTTAATCTCGGCTGATTCATCGATGATTATAGGGCCAAAAGCTAGTTTGGATCTCTACGTGGTAACGAAGATTCCTTACTATTTGGACTATAGCCAAATTCAAGTCGCTTTGTTAGAGAAATTTTCTGATAGTAAAACGTTGGAAATGTTTGAATTTATGAATTATGGAGACCTTAAAGAAATACCAACGGTGTCATTTGGATCGGTACACGAAATGGAAACACAGGGAAGAAATGCTGAGCTTCAGGTTCGAACCACTCAAGTATACCCTGGAACTTCATCAAATATTGTGTACACAGAATTAGAAATGAAGAACCTAGAGCAGAGACAGGCTGATTTGTCGCAAATGGTAGCTTATTATAAGTCTAAGGATGGACAATATTATAAGGCTGACATGATCCAAGTGGACAAGGCAACGAGTCCAGAAGGGAAAAATATAGTGGTTGCTTGGTCCAAGCTGCCAAGAAACTTAAGTACGGAAGACATGACCTTGGTGATTGGTGAAGGTACGACAAATGATAAGTTTACCGCACCAAAAGAGGAAGCTACCGGTTATATTAATGCAGTTCAGATGGCTCTTCTATTTAAGCAACCACAAATGAAAAATGATTTATATAATATTGATCTTTTCCCTTACACGTTAAACATTAAAAATCTTTATGGTGCATTAAGCGACACGGGTGTACGGGTTGAATTTGATTATAATCTGAAGCGAGACGATGAGTTTGAGATGGGAGAATTCAAGCATAAATTAGTCATGGAATTAGTGGATACGTCTACGAATACGTCTTATGAGAAGGAACTGACATTTGAGAACGATCTGAAAGAAGGATCTAATCAGCATGGAACCGTGACTTTTGACGGAAGTGTATTTGAAAAAATTAAGACGGGTTCATTTAAGATCTATATTCATGATAAATTTGAGGACCAAAAAATCCCTTTGGCAAATCAAGGTTTTTACTACAATACGACACTGTAAGATCTCTCTTGATCCCCTCTTCATGAGGGGATTTTAGACTGTCGACAACGTTCTGTCGGCAGTCTTATTTTTTTATAAGATAATGCAACCATCACTGTATTCATGTAGCATGAGCTGGGAATGCGGGCAACATTTCCTGAGGTTGGTTCGACTCCTTGGGCAGCATAATAGGTACAACGATATGTGAAGGAGGAATCATTCCATGGGAAGAAACAAGCTGGTTCCTGACAGTAAAAACGCACTTTATCAAATGAAGTATGAGATTGCTGCTGAATTCGGATTGCCTGTGGCTCATCAAGGGGCATACTTGGGGATGGATACGGAATTTGCATCTGAACTGGGGAGCGTGCCCACCCAACCGGCGGCCCATCGCGATGACTGGGGGCATCTGACATCCCGCGATGCCGGCTCCGTTGGCGGAGAAATGACAAAGCGTCTTGTTACACATGCGTTGCGCCAAAAATAGGAAAAAGTAGAACTTTCATTGACAGTACCCGACAAATGCAGTAATATGATTTTTCGAAGGTAACAACCTTTTCCATCAAGGAAAAGGTTCATTTTTTGTTTAGGCTGCTCACAAGGGAGCCATATTAAGGGTAGGAGGTCGAGTCCTATGTCATTCAAAGGACGCCATCTGTTCACATCCGAGTCCGTAACCGAAGGACATCCGGATAAAATATGCGACCAGATTTCCGATGCGGTGTTGGACGCCTTTTTGGCTAATGATCCGAACGCCAGGGTTGCATGTGAAGTATCCGTTGCGACGGGATTGGTACTTGTAATCGGTGAAATCAGCACTAAGGCGGATTATGTGGATATTCCATCCATTGTCCGGAATACCATTAAGGGAATCGGATATACACGTGCCAAGTATGGGTTCGATTATAATACGTGTGCCGTATTGACCTCGCTCAATGAGCAGTCGCCTGATATTGCTCAAGGGGTGAATGCAGCGATTGAAACTCGTAACGAAAGCGAAATGCAGCAGGAGACAGCCAATATCGGAGCGGGAGACCAGGGCTTGATGTTCGGCTTCGCTTCCAATGAGACGCCGGAATTGATGCCGCTGCCGATTGCGTTGTCCCACCGGATTGCACGCCGTCTGTCCGCGGTGCGCAAAGACGGAACTCTGCCTTACCTGCGTCCTGACGGTAAAACGCAAGTTACGATAGAATATATGGATGGCAAGCCAGTGCGTGTTGACACGATTGTCGTATCGACGCAGCATGCGGAAGAAGCGACACTGGAACAAATCCAGAAAGATATTCGTGAACAGGTTATCGCGCCTGTCGTGCCGGCTGAGTGGCTGGACGAGAAGACAAATTATTTTATTAACCCGACCGGACGCTTCGTTATAGGCGGTCCACAAGGCGATGCTGGGTTGACCGGACGCAAAATCATCGTCGATACGTACGGCGGCTATGCCCGCCATGGTGGCGGTGCATTTTCCGGCAAGGATCCGACCAAAGTTGACCGTTCTGCTGCGTATGCGGCCCGCTATGTGGCAAAAAACATCGTAGCGGCTGGCCTGGCCGATAAATGCGAGCTCCAACTGGCGTACGCTATCGGTGTAGCGAATCCTGTATCGATTAGTGTAGATATGTACGGCACTGGTAAAGTAAGTGAAGAAAAGCTCGTTGAACTTATTACAAATAATTTCGATTTGCGTCCTGCCGGCATTATCAGCATGCTGGACTTGCGCCGCCCGATTTATAAGCAAACGGCTGCCTATGGCCACTTTGGACGTACGGATATTGATCTCCCGTGGGAACGCACCGACAAGGCCGATGCGCTGCGCGAGCAAGCTGGAGCTTAATGCATTTGTGAACCTTCTTCTGCCCTATGCGGCGGAGGAAGGTTTTTTTGTTTTCATAGATAACTTGGCTCTAGTTCTAAAAAAAATACTCTTCCTGACCGACAAATAAAGTAAAACTGTCTTTCGGAAGGAAAGGAGCAAACAGCAATGAAGAGATGGCTCTCCGCCTTACTTGCCATCGTAATACTACTAAGTGGAGCGATAGGATGGGGACCCGGTATCGTTCAAGCGGATCCGACTACAGTCAGCAATCTGTCTGCAGATCAGGTTGCGGTCTTACCGGCACCGGACGAACGGAATGCCCCACTAAAGTCAGAGATCAGCATTCACTTTCCGGAGCCTGCGAGCATGGTGGGTGGACACATCGTAGTCATGAAGGAAGGAGGGAATCCGCAGTATTTTAATAAAGATGGAAGCGCAGGGATGGGCAAAGTCGTTTCAACGGATTCGCTAACCTTCAAATTGCAAAATGGACCTGTCCTGGAATTGGGAGCAACCTACCAGGTTACGATTGATGCCACTTTTGAAGACCGTGCGACTCACCAAACCGTCGCTATCGGAAAGAGCTGGTCCTTTACGGTCAAATCTGCGCCGGGTGTGGAGTCTGTATCCCCGAATAAGGAGAAGGATGTCAGTGTAACTCCGACGCTAACAATCAACTTCAAGCAGCCGGTGAAAGCAGGGACGGGGACGGTTCAGGTTTATAAATATAATCAAACCGTTGTCTGTACTTTGAAGGCTTCTGATTTTGTGTTGGATGCGAATAGAATGGTGGCTACCTATTCATTTACGGACAATCAAAAGCTGGACGCCGGCACCGCTTACTATGTACAGCTCGTCAATCGTCCGTTTGTGGATGATGAGGATATTGCGATATCCGGTTACTCCGATCCGGCGTCGTGGTTTTTTGAGACGGCACGCGGGGTAGACACCACTCCGCCCACGCTTGTGAAGAAGGCTCCGGAGGGATCGGGTGTATCCGACAGTTCCCGTTTGGAGCTTACATTTGATAAACCGGTTTATCAAGGCAGCGGCGAAATTTTGATTACACTGCCAGATGGAACGGTTAAGGACAGAATCCCGGTTACGGCACTGACAGGCGGAGGCACAAATACGCTTCAATCGAATTCGCTGCAAAATCTTGTGAAGAGTCAGAAATATATAGTTGAAATTCCGGACGGGGCTTTCCGGAATGGCGACGGTTATTTCATAACGAAGCAATCATGGGAATTCCAAACGATTGCCGCAGATACGTCGGCTCCGGTTATTTCATCCTATGAGCCATCGCGCAGCAGTGTTGGCGTATCGACATCGAAGGAGCTTATCGCTGCATTCAACAAGCCGATTGTATATAGCGGAAGTGGTGTGGAACTGGTTCGGCAAGGCTCATCGGTGAAGGAAACGATTGAGGTTGCGATAAAAGATGAAAAAGAACTCAGAATTGTCCCTAAAAACAAACTACAGGATAATACCGTCTATGCGGTAAATATTGCACGTGGAGCGGTAAAGGATCGCTATGGAAATGAATTCCAAGGAATCACAAATGGTTGGACCTTCTCGACCGGATTAACGGATCGTAATCCGCCAACGATCGAAGAGATTAACATGTATAACAGCTCAGTGATTCAGATTCACTATAATAAGGCATTAGATACGAGCGTCAATCCACCTGCCAATGAATTTACGGTCACGGTGAACAATCAGGAACGCCCGGTGGACAATACCTATACGTCAGGCAACGATGTCTATGTAACGTTGGAGAGCGGCGTGTCTGTCGGACAGGATATCCGGATCAGCTATGCCGGACGGTTCGGCCTTATCCGCGATACATTGGGCAATGTGGCTGGGGCCTTTAGTGCCCGCGAAGTAGAGAACAATGTGAACACATCGCTTTCTAATATTAAAGAAAGCTATATCTATAATAATAGATTAGTCATTGTTCTTAATGAATCGCTAAAGACCGTATCCACGAACGCGTATAATCAGTTCACCGTTACGTTCAACGATTCGACTGTCGGAGTCGATGAAATTTCAAACAGCGGCTCGTACATCTATCTTACGTTGAGTCGGCATGCTTCCGATGGGGATGTGATCAAGGTGAGCTACACGCCGGGCAGCTATCCGCTTGAGGATACGCGCGGAGGAGTCATCTCGGCGTTCGAGGGCGTCTTCGTGCGCAACACCCATGACAAGCAGCCGCCGCAACTGACGGAGACCGGGGTTACAGGCAATCGGTTAACGCTAACATACAATAAAGCGCTAGACAAAAACTCGATTCCGTTGGTAAGTCACTACTCGGTGCTTGTGAACGAAAAAGCCCGGTATGTGACCAAGGTCGAGATGAAGGAAAACCAAGTCTTCCTGACATTGCAATCGGCTGTGCTCAAGACCGATAGCGTTACGGTGTCTTATGTAAGAGGCAATCCTCGATTGAAAGACTTGAACGGCAATTATGCCGCGAACCTGAATCTGATTTCGGTCGGAAATACGACGGACAGTGAGGCGCCGGTTGCGCAATCGGCCAATTGGTCTTCGCCTTCTATTGTATTGACCTTCAACAAGACGTTGGAGAGCATGCAGTTCTCCACAGGCGGATCGTTTTATGTTCGTGCAGGCAGCCAGCTTCTGTCGGTTAAGCAAGTGACTGTCAGCGGCACGAAGGTAACTATCGAGCTGCTGAATCCGCCGGCGAAGACAGATAATTTGACAGTGAGCTATACGACGGGCGGAACGAAACCGATCCGATCAACATCAGGCGCGGAGATGAAGGCGATTAGCAATATGAGCGTGACGGTCAGTCTGGAGGACCTGGCAGAGGCCAATTTCGTCAAGGTGGCGAAGGATACGTCCTTCATTGACTCCATGTTTGTGCTCGTGGATGATGCGGCTCAGAAATCATCGGATCGTGGTACCAGCGGGCAGGTGGTCAGCCGCTATACATTGGATGCGACCAAGCTGAAGACGGCATACCAATTCGTGGCAAGCTCGGGCGGCACGGATAAGCAACTGATGGTTGAAGTGCCGTCGGAAGAGGCAGGGGCACGGGTGTCCATTCCGTTGAGTGCATTTGACTCTGCCTATATTACGACGGAGCCGGTGCTGTTCGCCATCAAGTATGGGAATACGCTGTATGGCATCACGATCAGCCGCGATTCGATTATTGAGATCGTGCAGAGCTTAAAAGGGTCGATCTCGAACTCCTCGCTGTTGATCGAGATTGAGCCGGCCGACAAGCAGGAGACCAACATCGTAAGTGCGTTGAGCCGGGTACAGGCGACGGCGTTAGTGAAGGCGCATCAGTTTACACTGTACGGTTATTCCGGCAGCCAGACCAGCGAAATGACCGAGTTGAGCATGGAAGCCGTCATCAAAATGAGAACGACGGATTCGGTAACGGCCAACCGGACCGCGATCGCCGAATATCAGCCGAGCTACAGCCAACTGGCCTATCTGCCGACGAAGCTGTACCGCTCCGGTACGGTCACGGTCGGTATGGTCGAGGTGAAGAAGAGCACGCTCGCTGTGTTGACGATCGGCAACAAGGTGTATCTGGATGTGCCGGGCCACTGGGCCAGCAATGATATGATTGCGATGTCAGCCAAGCTGATCATGGATGGGCGAAGCAGCACGAAGTTCGAGCCAGGCAAGCCGATTACGCGGGAGGAATTCGCGATCGCTATCTCGCGGGCTCTCGGATTGGAACCGAATGCGGATGCGGCCAAGCGCTTCCCGGATGTGAACAATTCCACGATCAACGGGGCCTATATCGGCGCAGCGATAAATGCAGGCATCATCAGCGGGTTCCCGGACGGCACCTTCAAGCCGAACGATAGCATCACCCGGGAGCAGTTGACGCAGATGATGGTGCGGGCGTCGGAGGCTGCTGGACACAGTCTGCCTAGGACGGCAACGACGGTGCTGAACGTATTCAAAGACAGCAACCAAATTACGAAGCTGGGAGCTCCAACCGTAGCCCAGGCCGTAGAAGCGGGATTGATTCAAGGTGTGAAGCGGGACAAGTTCGATCCGAAAGGATCCGCAACGAGAGCCCAAGCGGCTATCCTCCTGCAGCGGTTGTTGAATTCCATTGATTATATTTCGACGAGCTTCTAAGTTTTAGCAGCAATTCAGCGCAGGGTAGAGAGGCTCCATCCTTTGTCGGGGAACAGAGGATGGGGCCTTTTGTCGTTATATGTCCCGGGAAATATAGGACATTTGGTTGCAGAAAACGCAACTTTTAGTAGAATAGAGTCGTCTAAATGTAATATACCAGTAAGGAAATGGGAGAGTAGAAACATGAAAAGAATCAAAGCATCCAATAGGCGGATGCCGAAGCGGTACGCAGGTGTCCGGGTGGCCGTTGTATTGGTGTTGGCGGGAGCGTTGTTGATGCAGCCTACAGCCGGCTGGGGTAGGGGAACTCCGGCGGTCGTTGAAGCGAGCGGATCCGTTCAGTCGCTCAAGAAGGTGAGCGAGGAGATGATCACTTTCGGGGCAAAGCTCGTAACCTATCAATATACGGCGGTCCGCAATAGCAAGACGTATACGACCATGCTTACTATTATTGAGGCGGATCTGAAAAATCCGTATATTAAGCTCGATGTCATGACCGGACAGAACGGCCAGACGGCGGTGGGCCAGACGGTTACGCGGATGACGAAGGAAACCGGCGCTGTGGCGGGTGTGAACGGAGACTATTGGATGTTGAGCGCCGATAGCGTGCCTCTGGGCGCCTCGATTGATGACGGGGTCCTGATCACGAGCCCCGCGGAACTGCAGGGCATGTATGCCTTCGCTGTCAAGCAGGATGGTATGCCGACCATCGATCAATACCGGTTCGAAGGCAGCATCGAGCTGCCGGATGGCCAGACATTCCCGCTCTCGGGAATCAACAAGATGAAGTATAACAAGGAGCCGGGCGGCGAGCACAGCCATCTCAACGCGCTGTATATTTATACGAGCGCATGGAAGGGAACGGTCCGTCCGAATGATAGCTCGACGACCCCGACGGAGGCGCTTGTCCGGAACGGCGTGGTTGAACAAATGTCGGAATCGGGCGCGCTGCCGATAGAGGTTCCGGAGGATGGCTATATTTTACGCGGACACGGTACCGCGGCGCAGTTCATACGGAACAATCTGCAGGTCGGGGCGACTGTGGAGGCGGATTGTCATCTTATCGCAGAGAGCAATGGCCAGTCGGTTGATCCTTCCTCCTTCCAGATGATGATAAGCGGACACACCTTGCTCGTCGACAATGGCCAGACGGTCAGCTTCACCCGGGATACGAGCGGAATCAGCGGCGGCTCGCCAACGGCTAGAACGGCCGTCGGCTACTCGAAGGACGGGCGCTATGCGTACCTCGTAACGGCTCAATCGAACAGTGTCAGTTCGGGATTGACATTGAAGGAATTCCAGCAAGCCTTGACCGAGGCCGGCATATGGCGAGCGGTCAACCTGGACGGGGGCGGCTCGACGACGATGGCCAACCGCCCGCTGGGCGAGACGGAGACGAAGCTGACCTTCGAGACGAAGGAAGGCGGCAATAACATCCGTTCGGTCGTCAACGGAATCGGTGTATATACGACGGCTCCGCAGGGAGAAGTCAAGGGCATGATCTTGTCCGGAGAAAAGACGCTGTTCATCGGACAGCAAGCGACCTTTAGCTTGAAGGCCTATGATCAGCACTACAATCCGGTGGATGCCTCCATGGCTGACATCAAGTGGAGCTCCAGCAATGACAAGCTGAAATGGAACGGCTCCGTTTTTACGGCGATGAAGTCCGGAACTGCGGAGGTAACGGCGACGTCTGGCGGGGCAAAGACAACGCAGAAGGTTCAGGTTATTGGGGCCGATCAAGTCGACGAAATCAATATTGCCGCTTCTTCAGCACCGCTTGTCGCCGGCACGAAAGTCACGCTGCCTGTCAACGTAACGCTGCAGGATGGCAGTACCGCGACATTGCCAACCCATTCCGTCCAATGGGAGTTGCGCGGATTCAAGGGCACGGTAAGCGACGGTGTTCTGAACGTTGATTCCGTGCCGGACGGTGCGAAGATCGGGTACGCGATTGCGAGCTATGACGGCGTGCGGGCGATGATTCCGCTCACTCCGGGAGCGGAGAAGAAGTTGGAAGACTTCAATTCGGTCAACTACCCGGTATCGTTCTCCGGCTTGCCGAAGAACGCAACAACCGGCAAGGTGACGGTGGAAGGCGGGTTCGGCGGCCGCGCTGCCAATGATAAGGTGATGAATCTGTCCTATGACATGACGTCCGGAACGGGCGACAAGTTTGCTTATGCTGAACTCAACGGCGGCAACGGCATCACCTTGCCGGGCGGAACGAGCGGAATGAAGCTGGACGTCTATGGGGATAATAGCTTCAACAATTTGCGCATGGAGATTCATGACGGCTCGAAGGTGCACTATATCAGTGTTGTGGAATCGGTGAACTGGGAAGGATGGAAGACGGTAGAGGCCGACCTGGCCGCCTTGAATCTATCATCTGGAGCGAAGCTGAAGCGCATATATTTATATAATCCAAAAGAGGATCAGGATGAGCGTGTGCCGCAGGGTACGATTGCGCTCGACAACCTCATCGTCAAGCTTCCGACCGAAACGGATACCGTCTTGAGCCGGCCGACGATGGAATTGAAGGTAGGCAGCAAAACGGTGCAGTTGAACGGGGAGAAGAAGCAACTGGATGTCGCTCCGTTGCTCTTGAACGGCGTTACGTACGTGCCAGTGCGCACCATCATTGACGCATTCGGCGGAGAGACCGACTGGGATGCGAAGACGAATCGGGTAACCGCGCTGCGCGGCAATTCGATGATCGACATGACTGTGGGATCGAAGTCTTTTACCCAGAACGGAAGAAAAAGTAAGTCCGACGTCGCTCCGATTGTCCGGCAAGGTCGTACTTTGGTCCCTCTTCGATTGGTATCGGAACAAATAGGCCTATCTGTAAAATGGGACAAAAAAATGAAGTCCATAACTATCCGTTAATATGGTATGATAGAGGATGAATATCCAATTTATCCTCTAAAGTCAAGGAGACGGAGCGTTAGTGGACAACCAGGTCGGAAACATTGATCGCGTGATTAAGAACGCCATCAAAGTAATGGAAGAAAGCAAATATCAAATATTTGAAATATTGGATTCCTCCCGCAATGAGGCAGTCACGATGAGCCACGAGCTTCAGGACGTGTTGAATCAGACGTCGGAAATTTGCGATAAAGTGGACGATCTGGAACGGAAATATCGTTTGGCTCGTTTGCGTTTGACAGAGGTAAGCCGTGACTTTGTTCGCTTCACGGAAGAGGATATTAAGCTAGCCTATGAGAAAGCAACGCAGCTGCAACTGGAATTGATGATATACCGTGAGAAGGAAGGCTACCTGAAGACCCGCAGGGACGAGCTGCAAGATCGAATGCGCGCCGTGGAAGGATCGATTGAACGTGCGGAGACGATTGGTTCCCAGATGAGCGTGGCACTGGAATATTTATCCGGAGATCTGGGGCAAGTGACCCGTATTCTGGAATCGGCGAAGAATCGCCAGCTTCTCGGCCTTAAGATTATTCTGGCCCAGGAAGAGGAGCGCAAGCGAATCGCCCGGGAGATTCATGATGGTCCTGCTCAGTCGCTCGCTAACCTTGTACTAAGGACGGAGATTGTAGAAAGAATGATAACGAAGCAGGATTTTCAGTCGGTGAAGCTTGAAATCGTAGATTTACGATCGCAAGTGCGATTCGGTCTGGAGGAAATCCGGAAGATTATATACAATTTGCGACCGATGGCCCTCGATGATTTGGGCCTGGTACCGACATTGCGGAAGTTCATTCATGATTATGAGGAGAAGAACCGGATTCGAACCTCCTTCGAGATTCGGGGTCATGAGTGTCGGTTGAAGTCGGCGATGGAGGCGGCTATTTACAGGCTGGTACAGGAGGCGTTCACCAATGCAGCGAAGCATGGGCACCCGACGAACGTTACCTGTGAATTGACCTATGAGCCAGAGGAGGTACGGGTTGTCGTCAGGGATAACGGATTCGGCTTCAAGCTGGATTCCCTGGAGGTCAAGTCGAAGGAACATATGCATTTCGGGCTGCTCGGGATGAAGGAGCGTGTCGAGCTGCTTGAAGGCCACATGGAGATATACACCGCTGAGAACCGCGGCACGCGAATCGTAGTACAAATTCCGACAAATGTGGAGAAGAGAGAGGAGTAAATCTATGGAGCACCGGACACAGGAAAAGCCTTACATCAAAGTACTCCTTGCTGACGATCATCAACTTTTTCGCGAAGGGTTGAAGCGGATTTTGAACATGGAGGATGATCTGGAAGTCATCGGGGAATGCGGCGACGGGATTCAGGTTGTGGAATTCTGCAACAAGGAAGTGCCGGACGTCGTCCTGATGGACATCAATATGCCGGTGGAGAACGGCGTTATCGCAACGGAGCGTCTTCGCGATATTTTCCCGGATGTCAAGGTCATCATTCTATCCATTCATGACGACGAGAGCTATGTATTCGAGACGCTGCGCAAGGGCGCATCCGGTTACCTGCTCAAGGATATGGAAGCCGAGTCGCTGATCAACGCGATCCGTTCGGTTGTCAGCGGCTATGCGTTCATTCATCCGAAGGTGACGGGCAAGCTGATTCAACAACTGCGGCGAATGACGATTTTGGATGGGCATGGCGTCGTGAGCAACCCATCCCCTCATGATTCGGGCGTGCGATTCGTGGCGGCGGAAGACAACCCGTTGACTCGTCGTGAGGCGGAAGTGCTCCGTCTGATGGCTGAAGGCAAGAGCAACAAGATGATTGGGGAATACTTGTTCATCAGCGAGAAGACAGTCAAAAATCATGTCAGCAGCATTCTGCAAAAGATGGAGGTTGACGATCGCACGCAAGCGGTCATTAACTCCATTAGAAACGGCTGGGTTACTTTATAATCGTTATGGCAGCCCATAGAGAGGACGCATTTCCAGGCGAAGCTTCTCGGCACAGAGGCCGATAAGGCTTGCCGGGCGCTGGAAGTGTGTCCTTTTTGCATGTCGGTACAAATTCGCGATTCATGTCCGTCACCCTGCCATCCCCTTCGGCATACAGTGTTACCAAGGGAGGTGGCCGCATGATCGCGATGCTATGTTGGATTATCGGGTGTTATGGGACAGCGGTGGCGGCCGTTCATCTCGCTCATGGGTGGCAGAAGCTAGTGCGGGGCTCTCGTCCTGCGCCGTGGATGCATGTTGTCATCGTAAGCGAGAATGATGAACGCCACATCGAATGGATGGTACGGGCTTTTGGTCTCTATACTTGGCTAAGAGGACGTCAGATGCATATGACAGTGCTGGACTGCGGTTCAACGGATGCAACGCTGGCAATCGCAGAGCGAGCGGTCCGGGGAGTGGGAGTAAGCTGGAATGCGGGTGTCGTATCGGCTGAGGAAGTGGAGCGGGTGTTGGATGAGCTAGAGTCGAACCAGCCAGTCGAAGCAGCTTTTGTCGTTGTCAACATGAATCGGGCGGAGGATCTGCGCAAGGTCCCTTTTATGTCTGGAAGCGCTGTCTAAGCAAGTTGTATACGAAGCAGGGACCCATTCCGGGTTGCGTTACGTTAAAATAAGGCCATATTGAGAAGGATGCTTCTGTGAGCCTGTTGCTGCAGGCCTACGTACATGGGAGGCATCCTTTTTCTGTTCCAGGAAAGTGGCAAGACAGCGGTATTCGGATAGAAGGAAATATATTTTAGAAGCGGTTCCTTGCAGTTTGCCGCTATTACAAGTATAATAGCTAGAATATATGACTAAATATCCGAATTAGTTCTATGGTTCTGGAGGCGAGGAAGCAACGATGAATATACTGAAAATTTACATAACAGACCTTCGCAACATTATGAAAAATCCGGCTGCAATCATTGTCATTCTAGCGGTAATCATTCTGCCTTCCTTATATGCCTGGTTCAATATTCTTCCGTCCTGGGATCCGTACGCCAATACGAAGGATGTCGCCGTGGCCGTTGTGAATTTGGATAAGGGTTCCGAAGTCCGGGATCAACGCATCAATGTGGGCGAGAAGGTCATCGAATCGTTGAAGGAGAACGATAAATTAGGGTGGCGGTTTGTGGATAAAGCGGATGCGATGGAAGGTGTCAACCACGGGGACTATTATGCGGCCATCGTCATTCCAGAAGACTTCTCCGAGAAGTTAACCTCTGTCATTTCAAGTCACCCTGAGAAGGCAGAATTAGATTATTTTATCAATCAGAAGGTAAATGCAATCGCACCGAAGGTGACATCGGCCGGGGCGACGGGGGTAACGTCAAATATCCACAGCAATTTCGTTAAAGAGGCAAACGGCGCCATCTTTGAAATTTTCCATGAGATTGGCGTGGAACTGGAGGGGAACAAGCCTTCTATTTTGAAAGTGAAGGACAATCTTTTTACATTGGAAGAGAATATGCCTGAAATTGAAACGATGATTCAGAAAGGCCAAGTCGATTTCATTAAGGCGGACGACATGATAAAAAAAGCGGAAACCGCCCTATCTTTCATCAAGGAATTGCAAAAAGGGAAAAAAGATGCTGTTGCTTCCGATGTCGAAAGGCTCCTGGATAAGGGAGATGAAACCTTTGAGAAGACGATCCCGGTCGTCAAAAAGGACCTGCAGGCCCTGCAAAACACGATGTTCGAAATGTCGGCCATGACGGATGCGATTCAATCCAATCTAGATCTTCGCGTCGTGGCACAGGAGCTGCGCAAAATAAGCGATGAAGTGAATTCGGGGATAGGGTCTTTGCAACAGCTTATTACTAGAATCGAGAGCGTCAACCATTCGCTCACCGCTGGCGGGGTCATGAATGATATGATTTCCTCGCTCAAGGATATGAAAAACAAATTGGAAGATTTGCAGAGCCTATTGGAGAAAGCTCGCCGGATGGTTGCCGACAATAAAGAGCTTGCCGTGGATAAGCTGAAGGAAATTCAACGAACGGCAATGAAAATAAATGAATTGATTGAACAGTTCCGAACGGATCTGGACCATCGCATCGTTCCTGCGCTGACGAAGGCACTGGATGAGGTGGAGCAGGCCGGCAAGCGATACCGGGAGCAATTAACCCGTGTCCAAGACTTGATCCAAAAAGCGAAGGACCAGCTTGCGCAGACAGGAAGCAGCGCCCTTGCTGACAAATGGAAAGAAATTGCGGCCAAGTTATCCGAAGCGGCAAGCCAACTCGAAAGCAGCTCGGCTTCACTCGATAAATGGATGGAGAAAATAGAAGAGGTCTCCCAATTAACAGGTGCGGATTATCAACGGATCACGGACATGTTGAATCACATGAAATCGAACGCGAGCAGCTTGCAAGAGCTGCTGGATAACATCAATACAGAAATTGCAGACAACAATATGCCGGAGATTGTGAGCAATCTTATAGGGAAATTACTAGATAAAGCGGAGGTCATGGCCGGGCAGTTGGCGAGCAGCTACGATAATGTCATTGCTCCCGGCTTTACGTCGAACCGCAGCCATATCGAGAAGCTGATTGCCGAGGTGCAGGAAAAATCAGGAAAGTTGCAGGATGCCACTATTTCCGTCGTGAAGTTGACGGATAAATTATTGGCCACGGACTTTAATAAAATAGAAGAGCTGCTTCGAAATGCGGCTGCACGCGTGCAGGATGGCCAAAATGCGATCAGCAAGGTCATCGCTGCTGCGGAAAAAATGAAAAGATCGGTAGATGACGGCGCGATGGAGGACGTTATTGCGAAACTTCGGAACCTAGAGAGCCGAATGAGAGATCTCTCGAATGCGTTCATTCGTGCCAGCGATTTTGTAGGCGATGCGAATAAGCCGGTGAAGGATACGCTGAATCAGATCAGCTCCGGGACGAAGGATGCGGCTTCTTTCCTTGATGATGCGATTGAGACGATGGATAAGGATGTCGTTCCTGCTTTCCGCCGTTCGATGGAAAAATCGAGGGAAGGACTAGAGTTCGTTAGAAAAATGGAAAACGAATTGTTCGCGGCGATTCCGAAAATTGAATCGGCCTTGGCCGAAGTGAAGGACAAAGTTCGCTTGGGCGAGACGGAATTAGACAAAGTGAACGGAGCGTTCCCGGAACTTAGCAGGAAGGTACAGGATATTGCCGCTCAAATTCGTTCTTTTGAAGAAACAGGCGATTTGGATGAAATCATCAAGCTGCTGACAGGGGATGTGGAGCAAGAAAGTGATTTCTTCGCGGAACCTGTGCTACTGAATGAGCATGAACTGTTCCCGATCCCTAACTACGGTTCGGCGATGTCGCCGTTCTTCACCACGTTGGCGCTGTGGGTCGGCGGACTGCTCCTGATTTCGATGCTGATTGTCGATATTGAAAATAAGCATGAGGTCAAGAGCTATGAAGCTTATTTTGGCCGGCTGCTTACCTTTGTCACCTTAGGAGTCAGCCAGGCGACAATTGTCACCCTAGGCGATATATTCCTTTTGAAAACCTATGTTGTTCATAAATTTTGGTTTGTTCTGTTTGGGATATACATCAGTATAATATTCGTTACGATTGTCTACACGCTTGTGTCCGTCTTCGGGAATGTCGGGAAGGCATTATCCATCGTGCTGCTCGTCTTCCAACTGGCGAGCTCCGGCGGGACATTTCCTATTCAAATGACACCGGCCTTCTTCCAGAAGCTGCATCCGTTTTTGCCGTTCACCCATGCCATCGCAATGATGAGGGAAGCGGTCGGGGGAATCCTGTGGCCTGTCGTAATGAAGCAGATGTTCATCCTGCTTATCTATATCGGGATTGCGTTCGCGCTGGGCGTTGGCTTGAAGAAGACGATTAACAAGTCAAGCGATAAATTTTTGCAAAAGGCGAAGAAGAGCAAGCTGCTGTAACAGTTTTCAAATTAGGGTTGTCAATTGTCGCCGCTTCGTATACAATTTAGGTAAATCTTTCAATGTAGACGTTGAGCATGAAGCACATGCCATCCCGTGAACGGGTGGGGTGTGCTTTTTTGCTGTCTGTTGATTGCCGGCCGCGGCAGGGCTTCAACAAGATGACGGCGCCGCGGAATAAGGAAGGAGAGGGAACGGATGCAAGTGAGAGTTTACGCCGTAAGAACGGAGAGCGGATGGCATACGGGGATGACGTTGGACTGGCGCGTAGATGCAGGCTACTGGCTGGCGAAGGACGGAGGGAAGCGAAGAGGGAGGAAGCTGGTCGTGCTCCAGCCTGCGGTACCGATATTTATCGGGTTGGCGATGCTGGAGGACTTCACCGAGTGCGAGGAGATGGATCAGTGGGGGAAGCGGGGCTGGACGAAATATTACCGCGATGCGCTGCATAGCTATCGTGAATTGGTGCACCTGTTCACCGATTCCGATCGTCATGGGGAGGAGGAATGGTTCACGGTGATGATATTGGAAGGGCCGGATACGGAGCCGAATTATGCGCAGGCGGTGAGGGAACGTCGGCACGAAGCGTATCGGGTGGCGGAGAGCGCGGCTGTGTATCGCAATGAAGAGTGGCGTACGCCTGCCCTCGACCGGCTGTCTGAAGCGGGAGGCGCGCTACGCGCGTCGTTGCAAGCGGATGCCTGGAAGTTGGCTGAAGCGCTGCAGGGCAGGCTCGTCTCGGACGAAGAGCTTGTATCGCTGATGGAGGATAAGGGCTGGCACGGATGGATTCTACTCAGGCATACATTTATTCAACTGGGGTGCCTCCATGGCTGGCTGGAGGTGCGTGCGGGCATTATGCCGGTGGAGGAAGAGGGCAGGCACTGGGTCCGCAAGGCGATGTCTCGTTGGCGAACAGCCTCCGTCGCCGTATACCGGTGCAACCGCTGTGGCAGTACGGAGGATATGACGGTGTCTGCCTGCGCTTCCTGCGGCAGTACGGAATGCCGGACTTGCATGTACTGTCTGAATCTGGGACGCATTCGATCCTGCTCACTGCTCGTAGCAGGATCTTCCTACCGTCCGCCGGCGGCCGTGTCCTGGAGGGCGGCCCGAGAAGAAGAGCTCGGATTGCGTCTCGCGAAATGGGGACTGGCTCCGGCACAGGAGGCTGCCAGTACCGATGCGCTGCGGTATATCGCTTCGATGCGGTGGGACATGGATGGCGGGCGTGATCATGATTCGGGACAAGCCGTGACGGGTTCCTTTCTGCTCTGGGCCGTGACCGGGGCGGGGAAGACGGAGATGGTTTTACCCCTAGCGATATAAACCTTGATGTAATAAGGGTTAAAGGGTATATTAACATACCGTGACCATATTTTGACCATATTTAGATGTTGTTGATGAGTTTCTCGAACTTATCGACAGCATCCTTTTTTAATTGCTTTGTAACGTGCAGGTAAACATTGCGGGTGATCTTCTCGTCTTTTTGGCCTAGTCTTTCCATAATTTCAGTCAGTCCAACTCCGGCCTCTGCAAGAAGAGAAGTATGGGTGTGTCTTAGCGAATGCGGGGTAAGTGATATGTTCATACCGGATATTTTCAGCAATCTTTTCAAACGCATATCAATAACTTTCGGCTTTTCAGGGTACCCATAGAACTTGGTTAGTTTTGCAAAGATGAAGTCGCCATCGTAGTATTCCTGTCGGTATTCCATCTTCACTTTATTTTGAAGGGCCTTTAGTTTTTTCATTTCCTCAACAACCATGTCGTTTACTAGTATCACTCTCTTTGAGGTTGTTGTTTTCGGGGTATTCAATGTATATTTAACAGTGTTGTTTGTCTTATTCCAGTAAGTCTTCGTTATGCTAATACTCTTTTCCTCGAAATTGACGTCTTTCCACTTTAAGGCACATAATTCCCCCACACGCATGCCCGTATAAGCCAAGGTTAGGAAAGCTGCATAGTCTTTATCCATCCCGTGCTGTTTAGCAGTCTGGAGAAAATTTACCAATTCGCTCTTCTCAAAATACTTTGGAAGCTCCTCTTCATTTTCAAGTTCATCCACGGTTTTAGTAAAGGCCGGGATTGTTGCCCCTTCAGTGGGGTTAACTTTGATTATATCTAATTCGTGGACCTTTCCAAAAAGCATCTTGGCAGTGGCGTGGGTGCTAATGATCGTCTCTTTTGAATAACCACTCTCCTTCAAAGAAATTAAGTAGTTTTGATACATTTCCTTGGTTACATCTTTTAACATAATGTGTTGAAAAGACTTCAGCAATCTTCGAATGCAGACTTCTCTCGATTGAACTGTAGAGACTTTAACATTCTTGATGCTGCTATAAATCTTGAGCCACTTAGGAGCGAATTCCGAGAACGTAGTATCCTTTTCGCTAACAAATGTTCCTTTGGCTATCTCTAGCTCCACTGTGGCGGCATCAAGCTGCGCCTCCTTTTTAGATTTAAATCCTCTCTTGGTTGTCTGTTTCTTCTTACCGGTTAGGGGATCAACTGCTCCATAATACTTGTACATCCACTTGTAACCGTCTTTGGTTTTATATTTCTGGAAGCTTGCCATTTTAGCCCTCCTTTGGAACATATGTTCTATTTATGTGTAAAAAATGGCCCCATCAAACTAAAAGGGGGAAGTTTTGATCAACCAATAAACAGAATGACTATGCGTTATTAGCCAATAATTTTGATAATTCATAATGGACTGATTTATTATATCCAAAGGTAAATACCACTCTGAAAATTGCGGATTGTTCTGGTCGCTTTAGTTTTGAGTGATATCTGTAATCATCAATAAACGTAAGGCTTTGCTCTTTGGTTAAATCGATCTTTTTGCACAAATAGTTAACTAGTCTCCATTGGAGGCATTCATAAGAGATTCTTGTTGTTTTAGCAATTCTATAATAATTATATCTGTAGCTTAACATGAGGCTTAATACATCCTCTGGGAGTAGCAACTCTGCTGCAAAAGCATTAGCTTGTTGCTCGAAAACTAAAATGCTATTGTCCAGCATGTCTTTAGCTTCATCTACAAATTGAGATTGTTTGTTTCTATGGAGGAAATAATGCCCCAATTCATGAGCGATTGTGAAATATTGTTTTTCTGTTGAATGATTTGAGTTATAAACTATTGTTTTTTCGTACTCATCTAAAACCAACATCCCACAGAAGGACTCTTTTTGAAATGGGAATGCATCTAACTGAATATTATTTTCTGTTATCAATAAAGCGATAGTAAAATCCGATCTGCATTTCAGGATATTGTAGTTCTTGCTGAGATAATACATTTTAAATAATCTACGGGCCTCGTTTATTGATTCTTCTATTTCTCTGTTCAGATCATCCATAAGATTGCGCTCCCATTATTATCTCTTTTTAAGTATGCGTTCTTTTCTCATTTTGAAATATTCTTCCATATCCTCCGCAAGGACTTCTTTTTCTTCTTCAGTTAAATCCGTACCGGTTGATCTCAACCAAGCACTTATACTTTGAGGGGTTTCAGTCTTAATTTCAGCCGTAGGATCGTCCGTTAAACCTAACAAGTAATCGCTAGAGACGCTGAAAAAGTTGGCTAAAACCGAGATCATTTCTGTACTAGGATCTCTGCGCCCTGTCTCCCACATCGCAACTATGCTAGTTGAAACGTTAATTGATTCCGCGAGTTTGAATTGGGTTAGATTTCGACTTCTCCTCAACTCGGCTATTCTAGCCCCTAAATTAGTATTCAAAGTAATTCACCTCCCCAAAATAATTAAAATCACAAACAGTGAAAAAAACATATTGACTAATCACAAATGGTGAAGTATGATTGCATTACAATCACCAATAGTGAAGAGAAAGGAGGGGCGTCTCCATGAATGAAGCATTAGTTGTTGCCAGAAAGAAAGCTGGACTAACTATTTCAGAAGCTGCAAAAAAGATAGGTTTATCCCATGGTATGCTCGCTATGCTAGAGACACAGAAGCGCAAAGGAAGCGACGAAACCAAGATAAAGGTATCCAACTTCTATAAGCAAAGTATAGAAGAACTTTTCTATACCCATTAAATCACATATAGTGATTATTTGCAATATCATTTTATTTTATTCATCACGTTTTGTAAAAAATACACGACAAGGAGGGAGACGACTTGGAACCTTCATCAGTATTCACCGTCATTGTTGACCGAGAATATGTTCAGCGACTTACTAAAGAAGAGGTCAAACGATTGGTTGAAGAAACTGGCGCGGGAACCTGGTGGGATCTAAAGCGTCTTGAGGCTGAAACATGCCGAAAGCGTGATTGGCTGATCGAGAACATTCTGCTTAGCCCGCGATTCAGGGAAGAGATGAAGCTAATCTCAAATGGCTGCGACAATGGTCGCTGGATGTTCAGGGCTGCAGGAATGAAGGCATTCTTGGACAAGCATTTTCAGGAGCTTAACGGCAAGCCTATGCGGGCTGGTGTTGGGTGAGCGCCTAAATAAATTCGATGGGAGGACTGTAAAAATGATGCAGTTGCCAGAGCTACAGAGCACGACCGCCGTAGAAAAGGTAATTGGCTTCTGTCCGCCGTGCGGCAGGGCTATTGTTTTCGGTCAGGAGGCATGGGAAGTCGGTT
>NZ_BALG01000017.1 GCF_000315235.1 Paenibacillus popilliae ATCC 14706
GCTGATATCCTTCACCCCCGCTCTGTTGGCCGGGTCATCATTCGGACGGAACGTATTCAGCAGCGGTTCATATTGAAGCAGTTGCCGCGGCGATGAGGCAGCAGCATCATACATCTTCACCGTATAGCGGTTGCCCCCGGCGCTGAATACACGGGTGAGCTTTCTGTCGCCCTTATTAGAGACAAGAGCCTGCGCATAAGCCTGGCCGTCCATCGTTCCGATATGGGACGACTTGATCGCATCTTTATCGAACATCTCTGTCTTCATATGCTCCAGCATCTGCTTGCCTGTTGCTTCCCCCGCGAACGGATCCGCCAGATGGGCAAGCTTGTTGGACTGCCACGAATTGATATCAATCTCCACCCGGGCTTGTCCGGACGGGCTCTCCATGACGACGGCATTTTCCTCCGGCGTCAATAACCTATAGCTCCAGCCTTCCGGCAGCACCATCGACCAGCGGCGCACATGATCGCCGATACGTGCCGCCTGCGCGCTCACATCGATAACCGCGTCCGCCAACGTGCCGGTTCGTTTCAGCACAATGCTCTGATCGTTCGCCACCGTATAAGTAGCTCCAAAGGCTTCCGCCAACGGTTGCAGCGGCGCCATAAGCGTGCCGTTCACCATTTCCGGAGCGACAGGAAGCGCCACCGCCTTGCCGTTCGCCATCGCCTGCTTCTGCCCTACGCGCAGCCGCAGCGCTGTATTGTCGTTCCTTAATGTCACGACATCTCCCGCGCTCCAGCTCAGCTCGGCCCCGAATGCCTTGGTAAATATCCGCAGCGGCACCATCGTTGCCCCTTGCTTGACATACGGCTTGGCTATCGTCCATTCTTCCCCGTTCAGCGTTGCCTTGGCGCTGCCCGGCTGAAGCCGTAGCTCTTCCATCACCTGTTCCGCCTGTGTCTGTGCCTGTGCGGCCAAGGGCGAGGGTGCCGCCGCCTGCATCGTATCGCTTCCCGCAGCCGAAGCCGCCGCCATCGCCTGTCCTCCGGCCAGCAGTGCGGCAGCCATTCCGATGCATGCGATCCTGCCCATAATCTTGCCTGTATTCCTCTCTCTCATCCTACCGTCTCCTCTCTCTATGCTCTCCTTCATTCCTATCAACGGTGTCCCCTGCCTGCCGGCAAAGGGAACGGCAACGATAGCTCAGCCTTCGACCAGCGCAACCGTCCGTTCCACCACATCCCCGTCCGACTGCATCGTCAGCGACACCCGTTGGCCAGGCAGCCGCAGCTTGAGCGCTTCAATGACATCCGCCAGCGTCTTCACCTGCCGCCCGCCGACGGCATAGAGCACATCACCTTCGCAGATACCGGCCTGCTTCGCCACTTCACTTTGCACCGCCGTCACCCGAAGCGGTTCCGCTCCCGGCAGCCCCTCAGAGGCGGCATAGTCCTCCTCCAGTTCGATGCCAAGATCCGCGCGCTTAATCTTGCCATAGTTCATAAAATGGCGAATCGCCATCTGCACCGTATCTGCCGGAATAACAAAACCCATGTTATCGATGTCATTCCCCGTAAATTTCGATGAATTGACACCGATGACTTCCCCTTTCATATTATAAAGCGGCCCGCCGCTGTTGCCGCCATTAATCGCTACGTCCGCCTGAATCATCTTATAGTTGTACCCCCACTTCCCTGGTGCCACGTACGACCGTTCGATGCCGCTCACGATACCTACCGTCGCGGAATTGCGCAGCATCATCGATTGCGGCGTTCCCAGAGCGAGGACCGGTTCGCCGACCTGCGGCGTCTGCTTCGCAAACGCGACTGGCTTCAGCCCGCTGGCCTTAATTTGCAGCAATGCCAGATCGATTGCCGCGTCAGCATACCATTTTTTAACGGAATACGCCGTTCCATCCAAGGCAACCACTTGCAGCTTCGAGGCTCCTTCAACAACATGCGCATTCGTTACAATCCAGCCATCCTCGCGCACGACGAAGCCGGACCCATGCCCATCATACCCGACCCCCTCCTTTTCACGTACAATCGTAACGACCGACGGTCCGACCTTTTGAATGACGGCGGGAACGTCGTTGGGCGTATAGCTGTACGTCTGCGTCTTCGAATTGTACGTCCCCTCGCCGCCAAACCATTGCTGCATCGCCTCAGCCTGCACATATACCTTGCCGTCGATGCTGGCGGCCTTCATCATGACCGCATCGGCTCCATGCGCCGCCAGCGGCATCGCCCCCCACAGGAGCACCAGTGCCAGCATCCCGCCACACAGCCCCTTCACCCTGGCATGAACTGCTTTTATTCGCTTCTCTCCCTTTTTCATTCGTTCCTCTCCCTTTTTTGCAAAAGATTCTTGGCCCTTCGCCAAATGGCGAAGAAACGTCCTTTGATCATCTCATCAAAGCGCCTGTCTTTCGGCGATTGATATGTGTGTGGAGCTCGGAGTCCTATGAAACCGCTTTCTATTTTTGTGCAGTTCTGATTTTACCGGCCTGAAATCATCTTCACGACTGCAATGCAATCTAAAAGACAAGCAAGAGTTGTACTACTTTTCCTCCCTATTTAGTAGGACTGTCATGTATTGCGAGTTTTTCGGCGTGAATGCCATTTGCAGATGACCTATGTCATTGCTCGATCCCCCCCTCCCATTGATAGCCGTAGCCTCTCGGAATTCAATAATCCGCATTGGCTCCGGCCCTTCGGCCAGGGTCTTTTATTGTTTCACCCCCAAGACAGAGATGCGAACAAACTTTCCTCTTGACTTTTTTGAAACACCTCAATAATCGCCGAGAAGGCATTTTTGCCTATCTCTTGAGAATTGGGTGATCGTTAAGCAATGAAGCATGGAAAGCGGTTATCCGTTGATGAATGGCTGAAACAATGAACAGTCGCCTGATGCGACTCAGTTTACATAGGACATTTTTTTAATTTCTCTTTTTGAGGGTTCGTTGGCATGCCCATTTTTTTTAACGGCTTACATACATGCCCTTCCGCGGACGCTTGCCCCTCTTTTATCCCTCATTCGGACCCAGAACCACGCATTATTTCCGAGTCTCTATATAACCGCTTACATGGGACTCATTAGAAAAAATAATTCCTAATTGTCGTCGCTCCCCAGGAACTGGGGTACGATGTAACTAATTTAACTCATACTATTTATATCGGATATTTGAATGATTAATTTTAGAAGGTGGAGGGCGGAGGATAAACAAATGGCGTATGAACCCGGTATGGATAAAGAACCCTTCGAAGTTGAACAAGTTTGAATGTATGAGGAAGGAAAAGGACGGTCATTTCATGATGCGCATCCGCATCCCTTCCGGCCAATTTGAAGGCGGCTCAAGCCTGGGTCTTGGTATATCTTGGTAGACATCACCAGACTGTACGGACGCGGGCTTATCGATGTGACGACGCGCCAGGCTATACAGTACCATGACTGCGCGTCGAGCATCTGCCGGATAGGTTCAAACGGATGGAAGCGATCGTTTACCAAGCTATAACCGTAGTTCCTACGGCTAAAGATAATACCAATTACATGGCTAGTTTCAGAAAATTTTTACTTGCATTTACATCCCTATCGTGATGGCTATTGCACTCTGGACAAGTCCATTCACGTAGATTTAGGTTTTTTACATCGGGATTCTTGTGACCACATTTAGAACACAACTGACTACTTGCGTAGTTTTTTGGTGCGATTATCAAATCACGACCTTTCCAAATTGCTTTGTAATCCAACATTTTTCTGAATTCTGACCAAGAAACTTCACTAATTGCTTTTGCTAGTTTATGATTCTTTTGCATACTCTTTACTCGTAAGTTCTCAATTACAATAACTTGGTTTTCGTTTGTGATATGATTACTTGCTTTGTGAAGGAAATTGTTTCTTTGATTGGCAATTTTCTCATGAAGTTTTGCAACCTTGATTCTTGCTTTGTTTCGGTTATTGGAGCCTTTCTTTTTTCGTGAGATTCCTTATAAGAATCAATTCTATCAGCAAGCATCTTATTGTACACAAAGCGTACACAACCAAATGTTTTTGCGAAGAATAACTTTTGTTCGTTATTTGGGTATATGCGATATTTGTATGCTTTCAACATTTCTTACACCTACTTTCTACCTTGTTTTTCAATATACTGCCTTACTGTTTCTAATGTTGCGCCACCTGTTTAGAAATTTTGACATTTCAGTATTAGGGTGTGCTTTGAACATTACATGGATATGGTGCAACAAGAACACTGAATGATTATTGCTGTCTAATTTCATTGATATAATCACACCTTTCTTATCTAAGACTGATTATATAGAAGTAGTTAGCAAGAGCCTTTGGCTTACGCCAACCGAAAATTCATCTGCCACCTTCATTGGGCTTCGCCCTGCACATTTAGAGGAGGGAGAATTCTTTCAGAAAACCATTAAAAAGACGCCATGCCGCACGGCATAGCGTCATTGCTTCCTTCTATTAAGAGGTGAATTGGATCGAGTCCACGACCTGTTCGAACTGTTCCACCATTTCTGGCGTGCGGGATACGTCAATTATCTCGTAGCACAGCGTATATACGTACCCATCCTTGGCGATCAGCAGCATATCTGATGTATGCGCGATATCCCCGTCGGTCGTCAAACCGGTGAGCTGAACGCGCATCGCCGTTCGGCCCCGCCAGGTTTCCGTCTCCTCCTTCACGAACCGAATCGACGGATCATTGTCGGACAGGAGGAACTCTTTCCAATAGGCCAACGCCTCCTCGACCGTAGCCACATGGTTCACATGCAGCATAAAAGAACTGGTCGGCAAGAGGTAGGCCGCAATGGCCCCTGCTTCGCCCTCCTCGTCCTTCGTCTCCAACTCTTCCGTAGCACTGCCGCCCCGATAGCCAAGCCACCATTCCGGAATCTGCATCCGAAGCCCCCAAGCTTGCGATTGGCGCTCCACCGTCTTCGTCCACGGAACCCACAGCTCGCTGCCGTTATCCCAGGCCTCCGGGTCGTCAAGCTGCTCCTTCACCTTGCCATC